>NZ_DAMBWA010000018.1:0-81537 GCF_032052675.1 Pseudescherichia sp. | reverse complement strand
TTGTGCCTGCCGCAAATGCCGGGCGGCACTGCGTTTGCCCGGCCTACGGTGGGCAAGGTGTGAGTTTGTAGGCCCGCGTAAGCGAAGCGCCACCGGGCATGATTGTGCCTGCCGCAAATGCCGGGCGGCACTGCGTTTGCCCGGCCTACGGTGGGCAAGGTGTGAGTTTGTAGGCCCGCGTAAGCGAAGCGCCACCGGGCATGATTGTGCCTGCCGCAAATGCCGGGCGGTACTGCGTTTTCCCGGCCTACAGTGGGCACGGTGTGAGTTTGTAGGCCCGCGTAAGCGAAGCGCCACCGGACGTGATTGTGCCAGCTGCAAATGCCGGGCGGCACTGCGTTTGCCCGGCCTACGGTGGGCACGGTGTGAGTTTGTAGGCCCGCGTAAGCGAAGCGCCACCGGGCGTTTTTATTATCAAATTACTGTTGTGTCAGCTGGTTACGACGATACTCTCCCTGCCGCTCCAGCATCCAACCTGGATACTCCCGAGGCAGCGCGCTGACCGCATCGAGCTGTTTCAGCTCCTCTTCACTCAGGCGGATCTCCGTCGCGGCAATGTTATCCGCCAGCTGATCCGGACGTTTTGCGCCGATAATCACGCTGCTCACTACCGGCTGATGCAGCAGCCACGCCAGGGCGATCTGCGCTACCGACACGCCTTTGCTGTCGGCGATATTGCGCATGACGTCTACGCAGTCGAAGGCGCGCTCTTTCTCTACCGGCGGGAAGTCGAACGCCAGTCGACGGCTGCCCTCCTCCCCGCTCCCGCTGCGATCATACTTGCCGCTCAGCAGGCCGCCCGCCAGCGGGCTCCAGACCATCAGCCCCACCCCTTCGCTTTGCAGCATCGGGACCAGCTCTCGCTCAAGGTCGCGCCCGGCGAGGGTGTAGTAGGCCTGCAAGGAAGCGAAGCGTGCCAGCCCTAAGCGCTCGGAGATACCCAGCGCCTTCATGATCTGCCATGCCGCCCAGTTGGAGACGCCGATATAGCGTACGTGACCGTGCTGAACCAGGTTATCCAGCGCGTAGAGCGTCTCTTCAATCGGCGTTGCCGGATCGAAGCCGTGCAGCTGATAGAGGTCGATGTGATCCAGCTGCAGACGACGCAGGCTCTCCTTGACGCTGCCGATGATGTGATAGCGGGAGCTGCCGCGCGAGTTGACCCCGCCGGTACCGGTTTCGCCAAAGACTTTAGTTGCCACCACCACGTCTTCGCGGGGGATCTTGAGATTTTTCAGCGCCTGGCCGGTGATCTCTTCCGAGCGCCCTTCCGAATAGACGTTGGCGGTATCGATAAAGTTGATGCCCGCTGCAAGGGCGTCGCCCACCAGCTGCTCCGCCTCGTTCTGGCGCAGCTGACCAATCTTGCCCCACATGCCACCTTCGCCGCCGAAGGTCATGGTGCCAAGGCACAGCTCGGAGACAAAGAGACCGGTACTGCCAAGTTTTTGATAACGCATAGAACGCTCCTTAGGGTGTCGATGAGTGTTCAATAGTTATACGCCAGTACGCCGGATAGCGAATGTGAGGATCCTGCGCGTTTCTTGCCCAATCCTCTGAACTTTATCCTCGCGCCGCCTCGCCAAAGACCGGATAGTCCGGCAGCTGTACGGACTGGTACGGCTCCCAGCCGCCCCCCAGCGCCTTATAGAGCGCCACCAGGTCGAGACTGCTCTGCACCCGCGCCTGGGCGCGCTGCTGCTCGGCCTGGGCCAGCTGGCGCTGGGCATCAAGCACGTCGATAAAGGTGGCGATCCCCTGGCGGTAGCTGTCGCTGGCAAGATCGAACGCGCTCTGCAGCGCCTCAATGGTTTTGCTCAGCCCGGCCTCGCGCTGCTGATCGGTACGGTAGCTGACCAGCGCGTTCTCCACGTCGCCCAGCGCGCTCAGCACCGTCTGCCGATAGTTGAGCGCCGCTGCGCCCTGCTGCGCCCGCGCCAGCTTGACGCTGGAGACCAGCCGCCCACCCTGGAAGATAGGGATCGAGACCTGCGGCCCGAAGCTGTAGAAGTGGCTGCTCCAGTCGGTCAGCCAGTCGGTTTCGCTGTTGCGCAGGCCAAACTGGCCGCTCAGGGTCAGGCTTGGGAAGAGCTGAGCCACCGAGACGCCAATCTGTGCGGTGGCCGCATGCAGGTTGGCCTCGGCCTCACGCACGTCTGGTCGACGGCGGGCCAGCGTGGAAGGAATGCCGGTCTGGATGATATCCGGCAGCTTCGGCAGGGGCTGCACCGCCCGTAGCTCCGCATTCAGCGCGCCGGGTGGCTTGCCGATCAGGATCGCCAGCGCGTTCATCGCCTGCTGCTCCTGGGCCTGGTACTGCGGCAGCTGCGCCTCCAGGCTGCCCAGCTGCGCCCGCGCGTTCTCCACGTCCAGCTGCGGCGAAAGTCCGCCGCGCTGGCGGCTTTCGGTCAGGCTAAGCGTCTCCCGGGCGGTGTCGATCTGCGTGTTCATGGTGGCGAGGATGCTCTGCGCGCCGCGCAATTGTAGCCATGCGCGCGCCACCTCCGCCTCCAGTGACACCAGCGCGTCGTTACGCTGCTCGATAGCCGCCTGCTGCTGGGCGTTGGCCGCCTCCACCTGGCGGCGCACTTTGCCCCACAGATCCAGCTCCCACTGGGCATCGAAGCTGCCCTGGTAGAGATTTACCGGCTGGGTGAGCACCCCAAGGGCGTTGTTTATCTCTGGATCGACATCCTGCAGCTGACCGTAAACGTCGTGGGATTTCAGCTCGCCCTCCAGCCCCAGCTGCTGTCGGGTGGCCTGCAGATTGCCGTTTACCGCTGGCAGGAAGGCGCCGCCCGCCTGGTTGATCTGCTCCCGTGCGCCGGCAATGCGCAGCACGGTCTGCTGCAGGGAGAGGTTCCCGGCGATCGCCCGCTCGATCAGGCTGTTGAGCTGCGGCGAGTTAAAGGTCGTCCACCAGCGCGGATTCACCGCCTGGGTTGAGGTTTGCGACGGCAGGGTTTTATCCCCGGCGTCGTTCCAGTGGCTCACCGCAGGCGGCACGGGTTGCTGGTAGTCCGGCCCCACGGCGCAGCCCGCCAGCAGCAGGGTGAGTAACGACAGCGTCGGGGTATGTATCCTGTGCATCTTAATGTGCTCCTGCGCTGCCTTCGCTCTTGATCGGCGAAAGCAGAAGACAAAACGGAATCAGTAAAAACGCCACGGCGCTGAGGATGGTAAAGACGTCAACGTAGGCGAGAAAGCGTGACTGCTCGATCATGGTGCGGTACATCTGCCCGGTTGCCAGGCCAAGCGGATCCCCCGACAGCGAGGTAAAGTCACGGATCGCCTGGGCCGTCTCGCGCACCGCCAGCTGGAACTGCTCGCTAAAGGGCGTGGTGTGGGCGCTTAAATAGGCGCTATGCACCTGGGCGCGCTCGGTAATGGCCGCGGTGGAAAGTGAAATACCGATCGATCCAGCGACGTTACGGAACATGGTAAACAGCGCGGCGGCGTCGGCGTTAAGCTGACGCGGTATAGTAATAAAGGCGATAGTGGTAAGCGGTACAAACAGGAAGCCGAGACCAATCGACTGCGCGCTGCGGAACAGCACCAGGGTTTCAAAGTCGACGTTCGGGGTCAGGTTGCGCGACCAGAAGAAGGCTACCGCCAGGCAGGTAAAGCCGAAAGCGATGATCCACCGGGTCTGCACCACCGGCATCAGCTTCAGCACCAGTGGAATAGTAAGCACAATCAGCACCGCTCCCGGCGAGAGCACCAGCCCCGACCAGGTCGCGGTATAGCCGAGATCCTGCTGTGCCAGCTGGGGGATCACCACCGAGCTGCCGTAGAGGATCATCGCCATCCCCGCCATCAGCAGGCTGGAGACGGCAAAGTTGTTATCCTTCATGCAGTGCAGATCGACCACCGGTTTTTTGGCATACATCAGCCAGTAGATCGCCCCGATAATGCCAATCAGGGTCAGCACGGCAAAGGTGCGAATAAAGTTAGAGGCGAACCAGTCGTCGTCTTCGCCACGGTCGAGCATCACCTGCAAACAGCCCAGCCCCAGCGCAATCAGGCCGATGCCGGTCCAGTCGATAGTCAGCTTCTCTTCTGATTTACGCTCCCAGGGCGGATCTTCCAGCAGCTGATAGATGGCCAGCACCGTGACGATCCCCACCGGGATGTTGATAAAGAAGACCCAGCGCCAGGAGTAGTTGTCGGTGATCCAGCCCCCGAGGGTCGGGCCGAGCACCGGCGCAACGATGATCGCAATTGACGAGAGGCCAAAAGCCTTGCCGCGATCCTCCGGCTTAAAGTAGTCCAGCAGCACCGACTGCTGGGTCGGCTGCAGCCCCCCGCCGAAGAAGCCCTGCAGGATGCGGAACAGAATGATCTCCCACAGCTCGGTGGCGATACCGCACAGGAACGAGCAGACGGTGAACATCACGATGCAGATCAGGAAGAAGCGCTTGCGGCCAAAGACGCGGCTCAGGAAGGCCGAAATGGGCAGCACGATGCCGTTTGCCACCAGGTAGCTGGTCAGCACCCAGGTGGATTCGCTGTAGCTCGCCGACAGCGAACCGGCGACGTGGGGCAGCGCCACGTTGATGATGGTGGTGTCGAGGATCTCCATAAACACCGCGAGGGTGACGACAATCGCCACCGCCCACGGGTTACTGGCGGGACGCCAGCTCTCATGGCTGTGATCGGTCATTCCAGCGTCACCTTCGGCTCCACCGACAGCCCCAGCGGCAGCGGCGGCTGGTTAGCATCCAGACCCTTATCAATCACAATCTTCACCGGCACGCGCTGCACAATCTTCACGAAGTTACCGGTGGCGTTTTCCGAGGGGAAGGCGGAAAAGCGCGAGCCGCTCCCCTGCTGGATGCTGTCGATATGCCCTTCCAGCTCAAGGTCCGGGTAGGCATCGACGCCAATGGTGACCTTATTGCCGGGGCGCATCCGCTCCAGCTGCGACTCTTTAAAGTTCGCCACCACCCAAATGTCAGGCGAGACCAGCGAGAAGAGCGCCGTACCCGCCTGCACCAGGGTACCGGTCTGCACGTTACGTTTGGTGACGAAGCCATCAAACGGGGCGCGCACTTCGGTATAGGAGAGATTGAGGTTCGCCGTCTCGAGCTGGGCACGGGCCTGTTCTACCTGCCGCTCGCGCGCTTCGACGTTGGTCTCCTGCTGGCGGATCTGCAGGTTAATCTGGTTCGCCACCTCCAGCTGGGCATTGGCGCTGGCAAGCTGGGCCTGGGCGCTGCGCAGCTGAGCGTTGGCGCTGTCGATATTTTGTTGCGTGGTGGCCCGCGGGTCAACGCCGCGCTGGCGGCGATAGGCGGCTTCGGCATTGGCTAAATCAGCCTTGGCCTTCAGCACCTGCGCCTGCGCTTCGTCGCGCTGAGAGGGGTACTGCACCTTCGAGAGTGCCAGCTGCGCCTGAGCCTGATGCAGCTGGGCGGTTGCCAGTCCGAGCTGGGCCTGAGCCTGATCGCGCTGGGCGGTGGCGTCCCGGGGGTCAATCACCACCAGCAGATCGCCCTTCTTCACCCGCTGGTTATCCTTAACCCGCAGCTCGGTCACATAACCCGCTACCTTGGGCGCAACGGTCACCGCATCGCCTTCGGTAAAGGCGTCGTCAGTGGTCTCCTGGTTGCGGGTCATAAACCACCACACCGCCGCCACAATGACCATGATGACCACTACCACACCCAGAATGATTAGTGGCTTCTTACCGGGGCGCTTACGTCCATTTTTTTGATCGTTGTTTTGATCGTTATTGTTCTCTTCCTGAGCGGCGTCAGGATTCTTTTCGTTATCAGCCATAGCGTTGCAACTGTCCTGTCGATGAACGGCGCGACACATGCGCCGTTATCTAAAGTTAGGAGGTTGCTATACATTTGCCAGGAAAAACTGACAAATTCGCATTAACTGATAATAAGTAACTCATACCCCACCAGCGCGGCCCAGATCAGCAGCGGAATGGAGTAGAGATGGAAGCGCCACCAGATGCGACGATTGTTCGCCATCCGCAGGGCAATGAGGTTCGCCAGCGAGCCGGGCAGCAGGCCAAAGCCGCCGACGTTCACCGCCCAGGCGAGCAGCTGGCTGGGAGGAACGTAGTTCAGCAGCAGGATGGTCGCCGGTACGTTGCTGATCGCCTGCGACAGGCCGATGGCCGTGAGCCACAGGGCGGGCTGGGAGAGGTGCTCTACGCCGTTAAGCGATCCCTGTAGCGCGGGCAGCTGCACCAGCAGATGAACATCGATAAACATCGCCATGAAGACCAGCAGCAGCGTCCAGTCCACGCGCTTAAGCACCTTACGGGCAACAACAGCAAAGCCCGCGGCGACGATCAGCACCCCCCAGCCCTCAAGCTTCATCTCCAGCGAGGTGAGGAAGAGCACATACAGCACCAGGCAGCTCCAGAGCAGCCGTGGCTGCCATGACGGCGCCTGGCTGCCGCTGTGGTAGTTCAGGGCCTTGTTGGGGAAAAAGATCCAGCAGAGCAGCAGCAGCGTCGCCATCATCACCAGCGCCAGCAGCGCCATCTGCCCGGTAAAGGCGGCAAACGAGAGGCCGGAGCGCCCCCACAGCAGAATATTTTGCGGATTGCCAATGGGGGTAAGCAGCGAGCCCGCGTTGACCGCCAGCGCTTCGAAGATAATCAGCCGGTTGACCGGGATCTCGCACAGCTTTCTCAGCGTCAGGGTGAGCGGCACCACGATAAACAGCGCCACGTCGTTGGTCAGGAAGGTAGAGAGCAGCGCCGCCGCCAGGGCCATAAACATTGCCAGCCGCCGCTCGGTGGCAAAGCGCCGGACCATTCTGCGGCCCAGCACGTCAAAGTAGCCGCTCTGCTCCACCCCTTTGGTGAGCATCATCAGCCCGCTTAGCGTCAGGATAGTGTGCCAGTCGATCGCCTTTGGCCACGCTGCCGGGTTAAAGGGAACGAAAAAGCTCAGGATAACGCCGATCAGGATCAGCAGTTGGAGAAAGCGATCGCGCGCCAGCGCGTGCACGAACGGCAGGGTCATTCCGCAGGGTGCTCCTGCTGAAGGGTAAAGAGGCGAAAGCGCTCCAGCGTCTCCTCGCTAACATGGTGCTCCATGCCTTCAGCATCGCGGCGGGCGGTCTCCGGGCTGACGCCCAGCACCAGCAGAAAGCTCTCAACGATCTGGTGCCGCTCGCGGCTCTCCTGCGCCAGCTTCTCTCCCTCCGGGGTCAGGAATACGCCGCGCCAGGGGATCTGCTCGATTAACCCCACCGATGCCAGACGCTTGAGCATCTTGGCCACCGTCGGCTGGGAGACGCCCAGTCGGGCGGCCATATCCACCTGGCGGGCCTCCCCTACTTCGCGGATCAGATCGGAGATCAGCTCAACATAGTCATCAATCAGCTCTCGCCGGTGCGCTTCCCGCACCTGGCGAAAGCCTTCGACATGCTCTTCGACATTCACCAGCTGCGTCACTTTTTTTGTTGTTGTCTTGCCTGCGCGACGGCTCATTGGACTTCCTCATGGGGTAACGCACTAGATGCATCATATACGGTTGCGCCCAGTGTAAACCATAAGTAGACCAGCACAAAAAATTTGGGTAATAGCCGTAGCTATACAATATAGCCTGTGCTATATCTGTATGTAATGCAGACAACCTTCATGGATTGAACGTCACACCATCAAACAGGAGGAGGTTGATATGAACGAACTCAAGAGGTGCCTTAGCGTGTTTACCCACTCTCCATTCCAGGTCCGGTTACTGTTGCTCACTATGCTGTGCGATATGTTCAACGGCAAACCGCAGCAGGACGATAAAAAATCCCATTAATGCGGCGTCGCGGTACGCCGCTTCATTTTTCTGTCATATTCCTCCGCCATACTGACCCTCTGTCATAGAAAATTCTTCTTATTTGCTGATTTTGCAACCATCCTCGCAAAAGATTGCTCTGTAAGCAGTTGATCTTCGCCTGCTCTCGCTCTATCTTCTCGCAGCCCTGCACAAATGCGGCTCGCGGATGCGGAACTCCCCCTTTCCCTACGCCCTCTCCAGCAGGTTTTGACCCTCTACGCCAGGGTGAGCACATGGCGTTTTCGCGATACAGCTATATGAATTTAACAATAAAAGAAACGCTCGCTGCCCGTAGCCAGGCCCTTAGCCCGTGGACGGGTTTCTATTTTCTTCAGTCGTTACTGATTAACTACGCCCTTGGCTACCCTTTTAGCCTGCTCTATACCAGCGCGTTCGCCTGCCTGCTGCTCCTGCTATGGCGTCATGCGCCGCGTGCCCAGAAGGTACTCGTGGGACTCTTCTCGCTGCTCGCCGCCGCCTACTACCCGTTTGGCCAGGCCTACGGCGCGCCTAACTTCAATACGCTGCTGGCGCTGCACTCCACCAACATGGAGGAGTCCACGGAGATCCTGACCATTTTCCCGTGGTACAACTACGTGATTGGCCTGTTTATCTTTGGCCTCGGGGTGATCGCCGTGCGGCGTAAAAACGGCGAACGCCCCTCCTGGGGCAAATGGGATCATCTCGGCGTCGCCTTCTGTCTGGCTACCGTGTTTGTCGCTCCGCTGCAGAACCTGGCCTACGGCGGGGTCTTTAATCTGAAAGATACCGGCTATCCCGTGTTTCGCTTCGTGAAGGACGTGGTGGTTAACAACCAGGACGTGCTGGACGAGCAGAGCCGGATGGCGCAGCTTGCCGGGATGAAAGATAGCTGGAACGTGGTGGCGGTGAAGCCAAAGTACCACACCTACGTCGTAGTAATTGGCGAGAGCGTGCGCCGCGATGCGGTGGGCGCATTTGGCGGCCACTGGCAGAACACCCCTTTTGCCAGCAGCGTCAACGGCAGCTTTTTTACTGACTATGTGGCGGCCAGCGGCTCAACGCAGAAATCGTTGGGCCTGACCCTCAACCGGGTAATGGACAACAAGCCCCAGTATCAGGATAACTTTGTTACCCTGGCCAACCGGGCGGGCTTTCAGACCTGGTGGTTCTCCAATCAAGGTCAGATTGGCGAGTACGATACCGCCATCGCCAGCATTGCCAAACGTGCGGACGAAGTGCAGTTCTTAAAAAGCGGCGACTTTGAGGCCGATAAGAACACCCGCGACGAAGCGCTGCTGAAGATGACCGAGCAGGTGTTAAGCACAGCACGCAGCCAGCCGCAGCTGATCGTCCTGCACCTGATGGGCTCTCACCCGCAGGCCTGCGATCGTACCGGCGGTAAATACACGGTCTTTGTGCAGTCGAAGGAGACCTCGTGCTATCTCTACTCGATAACACAAACCGATACTCTGCTCAGCAAGCTCTATGACCAGCTGCGCAATAGCGGCAGCACCTTCTCGATGGTCTACTTCTCCGATCACGGGCTGGCTTTCAAGGAGCGTGGTAAAGAGGTGCAGTACCTTGCCCATGACGACAAGTTCCAGCAGAATTTCCAGGTGCCGTTTATGGTGATCTCCAGCGATGATACCCGTCATCGGCTGATAAAAGCTCGCCGCTCGGCTAACGACTTCCTCAGTTTCTTTTCGCAGTGGACCGGCATCACTGCCAAAGAGATCGCCTCCCGCTACCGCTTTGTCTCAAATGACAAAGCCGGGCCAACCTGGGTGACCAACTTCAAGCTGCAAAAGGTGGATTACAACCATCTGGGCACGGATCTGTTTGAGACCCGCTCGCGCTAGAAGATAACAACGCCCGGCGGCGCGCAGCTTGCCGGGCCTACGGGATTGGACCGACGTTATTAAACTGCGCCCATAAAAAAACGGCCCCTGAGGGCCGTTTTTGTGTCTAGACTATCACCGGGGTGATTAGAAGCGGTAACCCACGCCTGCGATCCAGGTGCCAACGTCAACGCTACGAATGCGGCTCTGCTCGTAGGAAACGTCGATAGCCACATCTTCGATTGGGTTGAACTGCATGCCCGCACCGTAGGAGAAGCCGTAGTCGCTGTTGTCAGAATGGTTTACAACATCCTGAGACTGCTGGTATTTACCGTAGCCAACACCCACTACGCCGTAGATGCTTGCCCAGTCGTTCAGACGGAACGCTGGACCTGCGGTCAGACCGTAGTACTGGCCTTTGTTGTACACACCGCTTTCGGTACGATCTTTTTCAGTGTAGGTAAAGGAACCGATGTAACCCAGCGGGGTGTCGTTTTCGTAGCGATACTTCAGGTTGAAACCGTTAGCTTTGTTCGCTACACCCTGGTAGTCGCTCTGTGCGTAGCCGCCAGAAACGGTAGAGGTTGCCGCTACAGCGGAACCTGCGGATACAGCCATTACAACTGCCAGTGCTGAAAGACATGCAATTTTTTTCATATGCCACCTCAAATGTGCTTCAAGTAAGTCCTAAGTATTAAATATAACAAAAATTATTGAGAAACTCTTTGCGCTTCACGCTGTCTAACGGGCCTTTTGATGTAACAGAACGTTTCCTTTACATCGTATCTCTTTCAAAAAAAAGCCTTTTTTTCGACTATGCCGCTATTATGACGCCATAAAACCGACACATTCATCCAGATTATTCCTAAACATATGGTGATTAATCCAGCAACCTGTCACCATTCTACCGCTTTCCTGACATTTATTTTCAACGGCGTCTCAACCACTGACATCTATTTCTATTACACTGCCCTCTTTACTCTGTTTGACATAAATTGACAGGAGAAAGGATGCCTGGTTTACCTCGTAAGTTGCCCGTCTGGTTACCTATATTAATACTGCTTATTGCGATGGCGTCGATTCAGAGCGGTGCCTCGCTGGCCAAGTCGCTCTTTCCACTGGTGGGTGCCCCCGGTGTAACCGCCCTGCGTCTTGCCCTGGGAACAATTATCCTGGTGATTATCTTCCGGCCCTGGCGCCTGCGTTTTACGCCAGAGCAGCGTAAGCCGCTGCTGTTTTATGGCCTGGCGCTGGGTGCCATGAACTATCTCTTCTATCTCTCTATCCAGACGGTGCCGCTGGGCATTGCGGTGGCGCTGGAGTTTACCGGCCCGCTGGCGGTGGCGCTCTTCTCTTCCCGACGTCCGGTAGACTTCGTCTGGGTGGTACTGGCCGTGCTGGGGCTATGATTCCTTCTGCCGCTGGGGCAGGACGTCTCCCACGTCGATCTTACTGGCGCAGCTTTTGCCCTGGGCGCCGGTGCCTGCTGGGCTATCTACATTCTCTGCGGCCAGCGCGCCGGGGAGGAGCACGGTCCAGCCACCGTGGCGCTGGGTTCGCTGATAGCTGCCGTGGTATTTGTGCCCCTTGGCGCGATTCAGGCAGGGGATGCGCTCTGGCACTGGTCGATTCTACCGCTTGGCCTGGCCGTAGCCGTTCTCTCCACCGCCCTACCCTACTCGCTGGAGATGGTCGCCCTGACGCGCCTGCCGACCCGCACCTTCGGCACGCTCATGAGCATGGAACCCGCGCTGGCAGCGGTTTCGGGCATGATCTTCCTGAGCGAGACGTTGACCCTCGTGCAGTGGCTGGCACTGTCGGCGATTATTGCTGCCTCTATCGGCTCGACGCTGACGCTGCGTCGGGAGAGCACAATTAAAGAAGTTGATATTGGTTAATTATTTAACTGCACGGTACGCTGCCGTGCAGAATATCTTTTACTGCCTCGTTTATCCTGCGAATTAATATTCATTCACATTCTCAACGCCTGCTATAAAATTAAGAATCATCTCCCTGATTACAGACAACATACTGATTTTTAAACTATAAAATTTTAAGCACTCTTTATTACTATCGAACCGATAGGTAGAGACAAAACAGCAAAGCCAAAAACCGGTGCTATACTTAGCTCCAGTAATTACCTGGGAACACACATCAAGAGGATATGAGATTATGAGTACCGCTAAACTGGTAAAAACGAAATCATCCGATCTGCTTTATACTCGCAACGATGTAGCGGATAACGATAAAAAAGCGACTATTGAGCTGCTGAATCGCCAGGTGACCCAGTTCATTGACCTGTCTCTGATCACTAAACAGGCCCACTGGAATATGCGTGGCGCTAACTTTATTGGCGTGCACGAGATGCTGGACGGCTTCCGCACCACCCTGACCGAGCATCTGGATACCATCGCCGAGCGTGCAGTTCAGCTGGGTGGCGTAGCGCTGGGTACGACCCAGGTTGTTAACAGCAAGACGCCGCTGAAAAGCTATCCGCTGGATATTCACAGCGTTCAGGATCACCTGAAAGAGCTGGCCGATCGCTATGCCATCGTCGCTAATGACGTGCGCAAATCTATTGATGAAGCAAAAGATGAAGATACCGCTGATATCCTGACCGCGGCATCACGCGACCTGGATAAATTCCTGTGGTTTATCGAATCCAATATCGAATAAAGCATACGTTTTATCTATCACCCTCTCCCGCCCGGGAGAGGGTTCTGCACTATCATAGTGCAACTCCCGCTTTTCATCCCCGCAGTAAAGTAAACCACTTGTAATAATTACCTCACACAATCGTTAATCAAGGGTTGTTTTATCACCGCTTTCCGCGCTTAATATCAGCATATTGTGCAACATACCAGCAGTGCACCAAAATGGATCACCAAAACGGTGCGCGACGGTAAATGGCGCATGAATTTTGTTCAGCGATAGAATATATCGGCTTTACAAAACAATGGGTTGTAAACCTGGCACGATTTTTTCATACTGCGTACGTTCTTTCAGGGGATCGCCCCGTGGATATAAAAGGAAATGTTATGAAGTCTGTGTTTAAAGTTTCCCTTGCTGCACTTACCCTGGCTTTTGCGGTCTCTTCCCACGCCGCCGATAAACTGGTGGTAGCTACCGATACCGCGTTTGTTCCGTTCGAATTTAAACAGGGCGATAAATACGTTGGTTTTGACGTTGATCTGTGGGCTGCCGTAGCGAAAGAGCTAAAGCTGGATTACACCCTTAAGCCAATGGATTTCAGCGGCATTATCCCGGCGCTGCAGACCAAGAACGTTGACCTGGCGCTGGCTGGGATCACCATTACCGACGAGCGTAAAAAAGCGGTCGACTTCTCTGACGGCTACTACAAGAGCGGTCTGCTGGTGATGGTCAAAGCTAACAACAACGACGTTAAAAGCGTAAAAGATCTCGACGGTAAAGTGGTTGCGGTGAAGAGCGGTACCGGCTCCGTTGACTATGCGAAAGCCAATATCAAAACCAAAGATCTGCGTCAGTTCCCGAACATCGACAACGCGTATATGGAACTGGGCACTAACCGCGCTGATGCGGTGCTGCACGATACGCCGAACATTCTCTACTTCATCCAGACCGCCGGTAAAGGCCAGTTCAAAGCGGTTGGCGACTCTCTGGAAGCGCAGCAGTACGGTATTGCTTTCCCGAAAGGCAGCGACGATCTGCGTGAGAAAGTGAACGGCGCGCTGAAGACTCTGAAAGAGAACGGCACTTATAACGAAATCTATAAAAAATGGTTCGGTACAGAGCCTAAATAATTCAGCCTGAATTCAGGTTTGTAACGCCCGGTGGCGCTCGCGTTTACCGGGCCTACATTTTTAGTATTTCACCACGGTATACAGGAATTCATCATGCAGTTTGACTGGAGTGCCATCTGGCCTGCCATTCCCATTTTGTTTGAAGGCGTCAAAATGACCCTGTGGATCTCGGTCCTCGGTCTGGCGGGTGGTTTGATTATCGGCCTTGCAGCCGGTTTCGCCCGCAGCTTCGGCGGCTGGATAGCAAACCACATCGCACTGGTATTTATCGAGATCATTCGCGGCACGCCGATCGTCGTTCAGGTAATGTTTATCTACTTCGCCCTGCCGATGGCCTTTAACGATCTGCGCATCGATCCGTTCAGCGCCGCCGTTGTCACCATCATGATCAACTCCGGGGCCTACATCGCCGAAATTACCCGCGGCGCGGTGCTCTCGATCCACAAAGGCTTTAGCGAAGCGGGCCTGGCGCTGGGACTCTCTAAGCGCGAGACCATTCGTCGGGTGATCCTGCCTCTGGCGCTGCGCCGTATGCTGCCGCCGCTGGGTAACCAGTGGATCATCAGCATCAAAGATACCTCGCTGTTTATTGTTATCGGCGTGGCTGAACTGACCCGTCAGGGCCAGGAGATCATCGCCGGCAACTTCCGTGCGCTGGAGATCTGGAGCGCCGTGGCGGTGTTCTATCTCATCATTACCCTGGTTCTGAGCTTTATTTTGCGTCGTCTTGAAAGAAGGATGAAAATCCTGTGATTGAATTTAAAAATGTCTCCAAGCACTTTGGTAAAACCCAGGTGCTACATAACATCGACCTCAATATTACCCAGGGCGAAGTCGTGGTCATCATTGGCCCCTCCGGCTCCGGTAAGTCCACCCTGCTGCGCTGCATCAACAAGCTGGAAGAGATCACCAGCGGCGATCTGATTGTCGATGGTCTGAAGGTGAACGATCCAAAGGTCGATGAGCGCCTGATCCGTCAGGAAGCCGGCATGGTGTTCCAGCAGTTCTACCTCTTCCCGCACCTGACGGCGCTGGAAAACGTGATGTTTGGCCCGCTGCGCGTGCGCGGGGCAAGTAAAAGCGAGGCGGAGACGCTGGCAAATTCCCTGCTGGCGAAGGTCGGACTGGCCGAGCGCGCTCATCACTATCCGTCTGAACTCTCCGGCGGCCAGCAGCAGCGCGTGGCTATCGCCCGTGCGCTGGCGGTGAAGCCGAAGATGATGCTGTTTGATGAGCCGACCTCTGCCCTCGACCCCGAGCTGCGTCACGAGGTGCTGAAAGTCATGCAGGACCTGGCCGAAGAGGGGATGACGATGGTGATCGTAACCCACGAAATCGGCTTTGCCGAAAAGGTCGCCTCGCGGCTGATCTTTATCGATAAGGGTCGCATTGCTGAAGATGGCAATCCGCAGACGCTGATCGAGAACCCGCCCAGCCCGCGCCTGCAGGAGTTCCTCCAGCACGTCTCCTGATTTATCAACGCTCTCCATTCGGGGAGCGTTTTTTTCCTTCGCCGGATTTCTCCCATTTCCAGACGCAGCGCTGGCAGCATCTATACTTATCTTTTTGCACTATTTTCTCAGGAGAGAGACCGTGCCGTGGTTACTGCTGCTGCTTAGCCTGTTCATCATGCCGCTCCATGCGGCTACCATTCCTGGCGTCACCTCCACGTCCGCAACGCCTGCCACCAGCGAGACGGCACCTGCCGCCGAGCCGGATCTGGAGCAGAAGAAAGCCGCCTACGCCGCGCTGGCGGACGTGCTGGAGAATACCAGCTCCCGTGAAGAGCTGATCGGCCAGCTGCGAAAGGTCGCCGCCACCCCACCGCCTGAGCCGGTGCCGACCATCACCCCGCCAGAAGAGGTCGCCGAAGAGAAGACAGTGCTGGAGAACGTCCAGGAGGTCAGCCGGCACTACGGCGAGGAGCTATCATCGCGCTTTGCCCAGCTCTATCGCAACATAACCGGCTCGCCGCACAAGGCATTTAACCCGCAGACCTTTATCAACGCCGCGGGCCACTTCCTGCTGCTCGCTGGGTTGGTATTCATCTTTTACTGGCTGGTGCGCCTCTGCGCTTTCCCGCTCTACCGCAAGATGGGCAAATGGGGACGGCGTAAGAATCATGACAGGGCCAACTGGTTACAGCTGCCCGCGATGATCGTTGGGGCGTTTATCATCGACCTGCTCCTGCTGGCGCTCACTCTCTTTATTGGCCAGCTGCTAAGCGATAATCTCAACGGCGGCAACCGCACCATTGCCTTTCAGCAGAGCCTGTTTCTCAATGCCTTTGCGCTCATTGAGTTCTTCAAAGCGATCCTGCGCCTGATTTTCTGCCCACGCTTCCCCGACCTGCGTCCTTTCTCGATAAAAAACGAGGCAGCGAAGTATTGGCACCTGCGCCTGAGCGCCCTGAGCAGCCTGATTGGCTATGGCCTGCTGGTGGCCGTGCCGATCATCTCTAACCAGGTTAACATCCAGTTTGGCGCGCTGGCAAACGTGCTGATCATGCTCTGCATCACGACCTGGGCGCTCTATCTTATTTTCCATAATAAGACGCTGGTGCAGGAGAACCTTACCCACCTCGCCGACCGCTCGCTGGCCTTCTTCAGCCTCTTTATTCGCGCCTTTGCGCTGATCTGGCACTGGCTGGCCTGCGCCTATTTCCTGGTACTGTTCTTCTTCTCGCTGTTCGATCCGGGCAACAGCCTGAAGTTTATGATGGGCGCGACGGTGCGTAGCCTGGCGATTATCGGTGTTGCGGCCTTTGTGTCGGGCATGCTGTCGCGCTGGATTGCCAAGCGGATCACCCTCTCCGCCCAGGTGCAGCGTAACTACCCTGAGCTGCAGAAGCGGGTCAACGGCTGGCTGTCGACGGCGCTGAAGGTAGCGCGTTTCCTCACCGTTATTGTTGCCATTATGCTGCTACTCAGCGCGTGGGGTCTGTTCGATTTCTGGAACTGGCTGCACTACGGCGCTGGCGAGAAAGCCGTCGATATTCTGATCCGTATCGCGCTGATCCTCTTCTTCTCGGCGGTGGGCTGGACCGTGCTGGCGAGCCTGATCGAAAACCGGCTCTCCTCCGATATTCACGGTCGGCCGCTGCCCAGCGCCCGCACCCGGACCCTGCTGACCCTGTTCCGCAACGCATTGGCGGTCGTCATCAGCACCATTACGGTAATGATTGTGCTCTCGGAGATTGGGGTGAACATTGCCCCACTGCTGGCCGGTGCCGGGGCGCTGGGACTGGCTATCTCCTTCGGGGCGCAAACCCTGGTGAAAGATATTATCACCGGGATCTTTATCCAGTTTGAGAATGGGATGAACACCGGGGATCTGGTCACCATCGGGCCGCTAACCGGCACGGTAGAGCGGATGTCGATCCGCTCCGTTGGGGTGCGGCAGGATACCGGGGCCTACCACATCATTCCGTGGTCATCGATCACGACCTTCGCTAACTTTGTGCGGGGAATTGGTTCGATAGTGGCGAACTACGATGTGGATCGCCATGAGGATGCGGATAAAGCCAATAACGCGCTGAAGGCGGCGGTGGGTGAACTGATGGAGCAGGAGGATATTCGCAAGCTGATCATCGGCGAGCCGACCTTTGTTGGCATAGTTGGCCTGACCAACACCGCCTTTACGCTGCGGGTGACCTTTACTACCCAGCCGCTCAAGCAGTGGACGGTACGTTTTGCCCTCGACAGCATGGTGAAAAAGCACTTTGACCTTGCCGATGTGCGCCCGCCGGTGCAAACCTACCAGATGCTGGCTAACCCAGCGGCCGCGCAGTCGGGGGCCGCAGAGCCAGGGGGCGGACAGACCCTGCCCCCTGCACAACCTACGCTTTAAACCGCGTCTGTGCCCAGCGGCGACGCTGGGCCTCATCGAGGAAGGTCCAGGCAATGAAGCGGCTCTGCTTCTGTCCCTGGGCCATCTCTTTTTTCACTACCTTCACCGCGCCGGCGGCGGTCAGAGCGCGATAGAGCGGAGGCAGGTTCTCCCCGCGTGATACCAGCGAGGTAAACCACAGTACCTGACGGCCAAAGGCCTGGCTCTCGGCGATCATCTTGCTGATAAAGGCCACTTCCCCGCCCTCGCACCACAGCTCCTGCTGCTGGCCGCCAAAGTTAAGCCCGCTCGCCTCGCTCTGGCCGAGGTTACGCCGTTTGCGGTCGTTCCCCGCCTGCGCCGCCGCTGCCGAGTCGTGAAACGGCGGGTTACAGAGGGTAGCATCGTACTGCTCGTTCTTGTGGATCATACCGTTGAGAATAGCGGCCGGATCTTTCTGGCGGCGCAGACGGATCGCGCGGGTCAGGCCTGGATTATTGGTGACAATCGCCTGGGCGCTGGCAAAGGCCGCGTCGTTGACCTCGGTCCCGGTAAAACGCCAGTTGTACTCGTGGTGACCAATCAGCGGATAGATACAGTTTGCACCGGTACCGATATCCAGTACGCTCGCCTGACGGGGGATTGCACCGTCGACGCTGGTTTCCGCCAGCAGATCCGCCAGGTGATGGATATAGTCCGCGCGGCCCGGCACCGGCGGGCAGAGAAAGCCTTGGGGAATATCCCAGTGCGCCACGCCATAAAAGTGTGCCAGCAGCGCTTTGTTCAATGCCTTAACGGCCTCGGGATCGGCGAAGTTGACCGTCGGCTCCCCCGCTGGGGTGGCAATAACAAAACCGCGTAGTTGCGGCTCTACGGCGCAGAGCGCGTCGAGATCGTAGCGGCTGCGGTGACGGTTACGCGGGTGTAATCCCGGCTTCTGGGCATTCATGGCATTCTCCTGTAATAAGCGGCGTAAGATACCCCCTGAAAGGGGCGCGGTAAACAGCGATTCATGCAAAAAACCGCGGCATGTTGGCGAAATTTTTGCCCGTAAGCCTCTCTTCCCCCGGCCTAAACTTAAGCTGCGGTTCCCCTATAAGAGGATGTCATGATGAAAAAATATCTGGCAATGGCTGCCGCAGTGGCATTTTCTGCCATGACGGTCAGCGCCTTTGCCGCACCACAGCAGTTAATGAGAGACGATACCGGGACGCTACGTCCGGCTGGCACGGTCTCTGCCCACGGTGCGCTCAGCCTGGACGATCTTCAGGACGAGCTGGCTGAAAAAGCCCGCGAGCAAGGCGCCAAAGGGTTTGTGATCGACTCCGCTGGCGGTGAAAACCAGATGTACGGCACGGCAACCATCTACAAATGAGCTTTGATTACCCCGCCCCATAAAAGTCTGACCGGCCTTTTGTGGGGCATTTTTTACCCCAGCGGCCTATCTTTTACTACCCTTAATGTTCACCTTAAGCTGAGGAGTAGAAGATGAAATTCAAGGGCATAGAGCATATTGGCCTGACCGTTACCGATCTGAAAGCCGCAGAGACCTTCTTTATTAATGCGCTGGGCGCCAGCGTGCTCTACCGTATCGTTCCCCCCGATGAGCCTGCTAAAGCCGTTGACGGCCAGAGCATGCACCCGCTTAACGGTTTTCCCGTTGATATGCGCGTCGTCGGGCTGGCGATGCTGCGGCTGGGTAACGGCGCTAACGTTGAGCTTTTCCAGCTCGATCCAGGCGTGAATAATCAGCAGACCAATATTTGCCAGCCGGGAATTAACCACTTCTCAATCTACGTGGATGATATTAAAGAGGCCGGTGAAACGCTGCGCGCTCACGGAGCTGAGATGCTGGAGGGGCCGAGCGACTGCTTCGCTCAGGAGGAGGGAGCCGGCAACCAGACCTGGTTCTGCCGTACTCCCTTTGGTGTGCTGATCGAGTTGATTACCCTCCCCTCACCGCTGCACTACGATGAGGGTGCCACCGCCGAGCGCTGGCTACCCTGAGGCTACTTGTCGTTAGCCGCCAGCAGCAGGGTGTTGAGCAGCACGTTTGCTCCCCGTTCTGCCCACTGCGGGGTGATATTCTCCGCCTCGTTATGGCTGATGCCTTTTTCGCAGGGGATAAAGATCATCGCTGTCGGCGCCACGCGGTTAACGTAGCAGGCGTCGTGCCCCGCCCCGGAGACCATCCGGCGCTGGGAGTAGCCCAGTTCGCGGGTCGCCTGCTCGATGCGTGCGATACAGCCCTTATCAAAGTCCACCGGCGCATAGTCGAAGATGCGCTCCCAGGCGACGTCAATGCGGCGGGCCGACAGCCCGCTCAGCGCCTCGGTTAGCGCCGTCTCCATCTCCACCAGCGCTGTGGTCTCCGGGTGGCGGAACTCGACGGTGCAGAAGACCGCTGACGGCACCACGTTGCGCGAGTTCGGCGTCGCCTGCACGCTGCCTACGGTGGCCCGCCCGTCCGGGGCGAAGCGGCGGCCAATGGTTTCAACCGCCAGGGCCAGCTCGGCAAAGGCACACAGGGCGTCGCGACGCAGATCCATCGGCGTAGTGCCCGCGTGAGCTGCAAAGCCGGTCAGGTTGATCTCATACCAACGCTGGCCCATAGCGGCGTGGACGACGCCAATATCTGTCTCCTCCGCCTCCAGCAGCGGCCCCTGCTCGATATGCAGCTCATAGCAGGCGTGCAGCGGGAAAGCCGCCGCCGGACGCTCGCCCTGATAGCCAATAGCCGTCAGCGCCTCGCCCACGCTGATGCCGTCGCGATCCTCCCGCGCCAGGGCATAGGCTTCGCTGAATACGCCGGTCCAGACGCCGGAGGCCAGCATCGCCGGGGCAAAACGCGCCCCCTCTTCGTTGGTCCAGTTCACCAGGATGAGATCGCGCTCGGTAGTGATGCCGCGATCGTTAAGGGTACGCAGTGCCTCCAGCCCGGCGAGTACGCCGTAGATGCCGTCGTAGTTGCCGCCCAGCGGCTGGGAGTCAGCGTGCGAGCCGGTGAGCACCGGAGTCAGATCGGGATTGCTGCCCGCCCGGCGAATAAACATATTCCCCAGCCGGTCAACCTCACAGCTAAAGCCCGCCTCACGCGCCCAGGCGGCGAGCAGGTCGCGCCCGCGCCGATCCTCATCGCTCAGCGCCAGCCGGGTCACCCCGCCCCTCGCCGTTGCGCCAAGGGTGGCAAACTCATTAAGGGTCTGCCACAGACGGGCGCTATCCACCTGGAGAGGAGACCTCATCACGCCTCCTTGTCTTTAACGCGATAGCGGAAATCGCAGCACGGCGCGCCGGACATAATGGTCTGGGTGCGGGTCAGCTCAACGTCCGGCGCGTAGCCAACGATAAACTTATCATCCCTGGCGCAGGAGAGCAGATGGCCGATCTCGCCGAGGCCCATCTCATGGTACATCTCGGCGTAGCGGCAGCGCGTCACGTCATAGTCATAGCGCTGGCCGTCATCTTCGATCACCCGCACGTCGAGGGCGTTATCCTTCTCCCAGAGATATTGCAGATCGACAAAGCTACGCAGATCCGCTTTTTTCGGTTCCGCAGCGGCAAAGTTCTGCCCGGCCTGGATAGCCGCCTGCTCGATGGCTTCGCCAATCACCGCCTGGGCGCGGGCTTTACCCACCTCGCGCACCAGGATCTCATAGATAGGTTTAATTATTTCAGCTTCAATTTTACGGCGGGCGAGAATGCCCAGCTCTTGTTTTTGCTCACAGCTCATCATTGCCTCACAGCTTATTTCGCGCTTCCGCCCAGCACGGTCTGGGGTTCCCACTTACCGTTCACCACTTTGTAGACGGTAAAGGATGGATTCTTCAGGTTACCCTGGGCATCAAAAGCAATATTGCCGGTCACGCCAGCGTAGTTGATGGTGCGCAGCGCAGGCAGATAGTCACTCGCCTCAACGGAGTCGGCCTTCTGCATGGCAGCGATCAGCACCCGGGTAGCGTCATAGGCAAACGGCGCGTGGAGTTCGATATGGGTATGGTATTTAGACTGATAAGCCTGCTCGAACGCTTTACCGCCCGGCATCTTCTCTACCGGCAGACCCGGCTCCAGTGCAACGACGCCCTCGCCCTCTTTCTGCGCCAGGCTCAGGAAGGTCTGGCTCACGAAGCCGCCCGCGCCCATCAGCGTGGCCTTCATGCCCAGCTGCTTGAGACGACGCGCCAGCGGAGCCGCCTGGCTATCCACGCCGCCGAAGAAGACCAGATCGGCATTTTTACTGCGGATAGCGGTCAGCACGGCGTTGAAATCCACGGTCTTCTCATCAACGTACTGGCGATCAACCGGCTTGATGCCCTGCGCTTCCAGCGACTTGATAAACTCGTCGGCCAGCCCCTGACCAAAGGCGGTACGGTCGTCGATAACCGCGATACGCTTCGCCTTCAGCGTCTGCACCGCATATTTTGCCGCGTAGTCGCCGCCGTCATCGTCATGGCCCATCACGCGGAAGCTGGTATCAAAGCCCTGCTGGGTATAGGCGTGACCGGTGGCGACCGGAGCAACCTGGGCGATGCCCGCATCGTGATAGATACGCGCCGCCGGAATGCTGGTTCCGGTGTTCCAGTGACCGACCACCCCTGCCACTTCGCTGTCGACCAGGCGCTGGGCCACGGCCACGGCGGTACGCGGGTCGGACTGATCGTCCTCGGATTGCAGCTTAAAGGTCACCGCTTTGCCGCCAATCGTCGGGTGAGTTTTATTCACGTCGTCGATGGCAAGCTGCGCGCCGTTCTCCAGATCCTTACCGATACGCGCCGACGGACCGGTCAGCGGGCCAGCCAGACCAATAATCACAGTGTCATCGGCATGGGCCGGGTTTACCGCTGCCCCGCCGAGGGTGGCGAGGGCGATCGTGGCGCTCAGCACTTTATGTTTCATGGTTTTCATTATTGTTTCCCTGATGTTGGTGGTGTTTTAAACGGCAACTTCGCCTAAATAGATTTCCTGAATTCGGTTGTCGGCCAGTAGCGCCGCAGAGTCGCCGTGATGGGCGATGGCTCCGCTGTCCATCACCCACGCGCGATGGGTGACCTCCAGCGCCAGCCGGGCGTTCTGCTCGATCAGCAGCAGCGTGACGCCCGCATCCCGCAGAGCGGCAATCTCTTTAAAAATGGTTTCGACCATGATCGGAGCCAGCCCCATCGATGGCTCATCGAGGATCAGCAGGCGCGGCTGGCTGAGCAGCGCCCGGCCGAGGGCCAGCAGCTGCTGTTCGCCGCCGGAGAGCAGCCCGGCCAGCTGATCTTTGCGCTCACCGAGGCGCGGAAAACGCGCGTAGAGCTGAGCCATCTCCTGCTTCACCGTCTGGCGTCCTTTTCGCCGCCAGGCGCCCATCAGCAGGTTCTCTTCCACCGTCATGCGGGTGAAGATGCCTCGCCCCTCCGGCACGAGGACAATGCCGTCACGCAGCAGATCCTGCGGGGCGCGGCGATGAATCGATTTGCCCTGCCAGAGGATCTCCCCGCCGTAGGGCTGTAGCCCGGCGATGGCCCGTACGGTGGAGCTTTTGCCCGCGCCGTTGGCCCCCAGCAGCGTGCCCTGCTCACCTTCATTGAGGCTAAATTCGATGCCGCGCACGGCCTGGATGCCGCCGTAGTGCACGGAGAGATTGCGCACCTGCAAAATAGGTTCAGACATGGGCGTTTCCTCCAAGATAGGCGCGGATCACGTCCGGATGGCGGCGTACCGTCTCCGGTTCCCCTTCGGCAATCACCTTGCCGTAGTCCAGCACGCTGATGCGGTCGCAGAGGCTCATAATCAGCTTTACGTCATGCTCAATAATCAAAATGGTTTTGCCATCGTCACGAATACGGCGCAGCAGCGCGCCGAGGGCGACTTTCTCCGCTGCGTTCATGCCTGCCGCCGGCTCGTCCAGGGCCAGCAGTTTGGGATCGGTTGCCAGCGCGCGGGCAATCTCGAGACGACGCTGGTGGCCGTAAGCGAGATCGCAGGCGCGGTAGTGGGCAAACTGGGCGATGCCGGTGTACTCCAGCCAGTACCAGGCCTGGCGCTCGGTTTCCGCCTCCTCCTCTCTCGCCCGCTTATGACGGGTGATGGCGGCCCAGAGACCGTTGCGGGTACGGACGTGACGACCGATCATCACGTTCTCCAGCACGCTCATCTCGTTAAACAGGCGCAGGTTCTGGAAGGTGCGGGCGATGCCTGCCTGGGTCACTTTCTCAATCGCCTTTGGCGAGTAAGGTTTGTCGGCCAGGCTGAACTCACCGCTGTCGGCGGTATAGAGACCGGTGATCAGGTTGAAGCAGGTGGTTTTCCCGGCGCCGTTGGGGCCAATCAGGCCGTAGATCTCCCCCGCATTGACCGACAGGCTGACGTCGTTGACCGCCACCAGGCCGCCAAAGCGTTTGCTCAGATTACGGATCGTTAACAGGCTCATGCTTTTGCCCCCGCGTGTTTAGCAGGCCAGACGCCGCCTGGACGGAAAATCATCACCAGCACCAGCGCCAGGCCGTAGAAGAGCTGACGCAGGATCTCCGGATCCACCAGCACAGTGCCGAACAGCGCCTCCTGCACCGGCACGGCCTGGCTGCGCAGCAGCTCCGGTAGCGCCGAGAGCATCACCGCCCCGAGGATCACGCCCGGCACGTGGCCGATGCCGCCCAGCACCACCATCGCCAGCACGACGATAGACTCCTGCAGGGTGAAGGATTCGGGGGAGACGAAGCCCTGGAACGAGGCAAACATCACCCCGGCGACGCCGCCAAAGGAGGCGCCCATCGCGAAGGCCAGCAGCTTAAAGTTGCGTACATTAATGCCCATCGCCCGCGCCACGTCTTCATCCTCGCGGATGGCGTGCCAGGCCCGGCCCACCCTCGAGCGTTGCAGACGGATGCAGATAAAGACGATCGCCACAATCAGCGCCGCAAAAAGGTAGTACCAGAGATAGAGCGCGGGAATTTTCACCCCCAGCAGGTGATAGACGCCGCGAAACTCGAGGCCAAACAGACTCAGGGAGTCGATGCCCGAGATCCCCTTTGCGCCGTTGGTGATGTTGACCGGGCGATCAAGGTTACGCATCAGGATGCGGATAATCTCCCCGAAGCCGAGGGTCACAATCGCCAGATAGTCCCCGCGCAGACGCAGAGTCGGCGCACCCAGCAGGATGCCGCAGATCCCGGCAATGAAAGCCGCCAGCGGGATCAGCACCCCGTAGGAGACATGCAGTCCGTCGCTAAAGTAGCCCTGCAATACCGGGAAGGCGTCGAGCAGATGCGGCGAAGCCAGCAGCGCCGCAAGGTAAGCACCCACGGCGTAGAAGGCGATAAAGCCCATATCCAGCAGGCCGGTAAAGCCGACCACGATATTAAGGCCCAGGGCGAGCATGATATAGAGCAGCGTAAAGTCGATCACCCGCACCCAGTAGTTGCCGCCTGCGGCAGAGGCCAGCCACGGGGCGAGCAGCAGCCCGGCAACCAGCAGAAGGATGCCAACGTTAAGGCGCGGTGCGGCGCTGCGTTCAGAAGTTAAGATAGTCATAGGATCCTCAGGCACGCTGTGCAACACGCTCGCCCAGCAGGCCAGCAGGACGGAAAACCAGCACCAGGATCAGCACGATAAAGGCAAGGATATCCTGATAGTTACTGCTGAACGCGCCGCCGGTGAGATCGCCCAGGTAGCCAGCGCCCAGCGCTTCAATCAGCCCAAGCAGGATGCCGCCCAGCATGGCACCACGAATGTTGCCGATGCCGCCGAGCACCGCGGCGGTAAAGGCTTTAATGCCCGGCAAAAAGCCCATCGAGAAGCTGGCGTTGCCGTAGTTACTGGCCATCATCACCCCCGCCAGCGCGGCAAACGCGCCGCCGATGGCAAAGGTCAGGGTAATAATCCGGTTGGGTGAGACGCCCATCAGGCTGGCGACCTGCGGGTTTTCCGCTACCGCACGCATCCCACGCCCCAGACGGCTGTACTCCACCAGCAGCCACAGGCCGAGCATCACCAGGAAAGTGACGGCCAGAGTAACCATGCCGGTCACGGTGATAATCGCCGGGGGATGTTCAGCGCTGCCAGCGGTGATCTCGATGGGATCCATCGGCAGGATCTGCGGGAACATCAGCGGGTTACGGCTCCAGATCAGCATGGCTACGGTTTGCAGCAGCACCGAGATGCCGATACCGCTGATTAGGGGGGCCAGGCGGGGGGCGTTACGCAGGCGACGATAGGCAAAGCGCTCTACCGCCATCGCCAGCAGCGCGCAGACCACCATCGCTGCCAGCAGGGCGAGGGTCAGCTGCACCAGCAGATTCATGCCAGGGAACCACTGGGAGAGAAGATTGATCCCCGAAAGCGTGGTGAGCGCCCCGACCATTAAGATGTCGCCGTGGGCAAAGTTGATGATGCGCAGAATGCCGTACACCATAGTGTAACCGAGGGCAATCAGGCCATAGATGCTGCCTAACATCATGCCATTGATCAATTGCTGAATAAGTGTGTCCACAATACGTGCCTGCTGAGAATTTTTTCAGCGTAAGCATCCAACAATTGAATTTAATTTTGAAATACAGATATATTCTTTCTTATTATAAAAGCGTATTTCACTAACTAACTGATATTAAATTATAAAATAAACATGATTTTTGAGAATTAGACAGGGTTTGCTTCAACATATGAAAAAAACAGAAGAGTTAGGCGAAAGCGGACTGCCGGACGATCCGCCTCTGCGTGCGGTACGGGTCTTCGAAGCCATCGCCCGGCTGGGCAGCGTAGCCGCCGCTGCCGAGGAGTTAAGCGTCTCTCCCTCGGCGGTCAGCCATCAGCTTAAGGTACTGGAGAGCTTTTTACAGCTTCCGCTGACCTATCGTCAGGGACGGCATCTGGTGCTGAGCAGCGAGGGGCGCGAGTACTACCGCTCGATACGCGCGGCCTTTAGCGTGCTGCGTCAGGCCACCGGCCAGCTGTTTGAGCAGGGCCGCTCGCGTCAGGTGACCATCAGCCTGATCCCGCTCTTTGGAATGGGCTGGTTTATCCCCCGGCTGCCACGCTTTATTCAGGCCCACGCTCAGATGGAGATCAACGTGGTCTACGCCAACCATCGCAACTATCTGAGCGACGCCTCGGATATGTCGATTCGCTTTGGCAACGGGCAGTGGGTGGGCTACCGCAGCGAGAAGCTCATCTCCGGGCGGATGATCCCGGTGTGCAGCCGGGAGTTTATCCGCCTGCATGGCTACATTGAAACCCCTGTCCAGCTGGCGCAGATGCCGCTCCTGCACGACGAAGAGCGCGCCACCTGGACCCAGTGGTTTAGCGAGCAGCAGGTGAAGCGGGTGCGCCGGGACGGGGCGATGTTCGAAGATGGGCTGCTGACGCTGGCCGCTGTGCAGGCCGGGCTGGGCTGCGCCCTGATGCGCGAGCCGATGATCCTGCCCTACCTACAGACCGGCGAGCTGGTGAAGATCTTCGACCTGCCCATCGACGACGGCCGCGACTACTACCTCTGCGTGCGCCAGGACGTGGAGATGACCCACGAAGGCAAGCTGCTCCAGCAGTGGCTGCGTGAGGAAGCCGGGAGATAGTCTAAACTTAAGTCATATTCCTCACTAAGGAGAGCGCTATGGCTTCAGGTTGGGCAAACGACGGTGCGGTGCAGGACCAGATCGACAGCACCATTGACGATGCGGTAGCCCGTGCGCGCCGCGAACTGCCGAAGGGCGAAAGCCTGCACGAATGTGATGAGTGTGGAGCAACCATTCCCGAAGCGCGCCGCAAGGCGATCCCGGGCGTAAGGCTGTGCGTAGAGTGCCAGCAGAAGAAAGATTTGAAAAACGCCTCGTTTTCAGGATATAACCGTAGGGGTTCGAAAGATAGCCAGCTTCGTTAACTAAATAGCAGCGGTTTAGGCAGCGCAAGCGGTTGCGATCTCACTCATAAAAAAGCGCTGCTGAAGTGGCATTTCGTGCCGCTAAAACGGCGGCACGGCTTAAACAAGTCACCTGATGAATAATTCTCGTTAAAAATCATTCATATTCAATATATTAACGATCGTTCAAAATTTTAGATGAAGGTCGTCAATTCTATTCGATTTAATCTCTCGCAAAAAAACGTGATACTCATCACATCGACGGAACATCGTCCCCCATACAGAATTAACTGCGAGAATCGAACCATGAAAACCATTAAATATGCTGTTGCTGCGCTTGCACTGACTACCCTCTCCTTTGGCGCCTTCGCTGCACAGCCGGTTACCGCTGAACAGGCGCAGAGCATGCATAAAATGGGCGTTGTGACTGCGCAGGGCGCGACCACGCTGGATGGTCTGGAAGCACAGCTGGCTGAGAAAGCCGCTGCCGCAGGCGCAAAAGGCTATAGCATCACTTCGGCTAACGCCTACAACAAAATGAGCGGTACTGCGGTTATCTATCAGTAATCGCCTTACCGTGTCTGCCCCGCCGGCTCATCATCGGCGGGTGGTATTACCCCTCATTATTACTGCATTGACCCCGTTTGTTGTTACCCTTGTTGCCCGTCCGGTTTGGACGGGCTTTTTTTTGCCCGCTGTTTATCAAAAAGAGCTCGCTACCCGGACGAGACCCTCTTCCAGAGTCTCTACTTCCCCTGTGCCGACGAAACAGCAGGCGATCTGCCGCTTCAGGGAGTCCGGCACCGGCTCGCTTCCCACCAGGCAGCGCTCAATCCAGCGGGCGGTGACCTCGGGATCTTTGCTGGCGGGCAGCACAGCCTGCGCCGCGCTTTCGTCCTGCCGTTCACTTAAGACGCGCGTGCCCTGGGCATCAATTAGCGTTAGCTGAGGACAGCGTTGAGGATTGGCATAGACCTCCCCCTCCGTACCGTGCATCAGCAGCCCGCGCCCGCCAATACCGCCGAAGAACTTCGCGACCCGCGTAACGTACTCGGGGTGAGAGACGCTGGAGAGACGCAGCGCGGCATCCTCCGCAAAGGGGGTCGCCAGCTTGGCCAGCGTGTGGGCGCTGTTACGCACCCCCATGCGCCAGCGCATATCCAGCTGCGTCTCCAGCGGTGGACAGAGCGCGCTAATGGGCACGTATACCGGGTTGCGCCCCTCAAGCTTCGCCTGCGCCTGGCCAGCGGTCAGGGTCGGCTCAATGCCCAGCAGGGTAAAAATCGTTTCTGAGATAACGCGGTCGGGATCTTCGCTCACGCCGTGCACCAGCACCGGAAAGCCAAGCCGCTGGAGCAGCATCGCCAGCAGCGGGGTCAGGTTCGCCTGCCTGCGCGCGCCGTTATAGGTGGGAATGACGATGGGCATCGGCTTCGCCACCGGCGGCGTCAGGCGCATGGTCTGGGCCTGCATCGCCTCGTAGAAGCCCAGCATCTCCGCCTCGCCCTCGCCTTTGATACGCAGGGCGATCAGGATCCCGCCCATCTCCAGATCCGCCACTTCGCCGTTCAGCATGTGGGTGTATAACGCCCGTGCAGTGTCAAAATCCAGATCGCGGGCGTGATTTTTACCGCGCCCGACCTCTTTAATGATCTTGCGGAAATCCATGACTAACTCCTTGCGTCATAGGTGATGGTCAGCGTCGTCGACGTCGATTCTGTTTCGGTTTACTTTTTACTATAACGTCAGGCACGTCCGGTTGGGAAATAGGAAAAACAGGCAGGGCATCGAGCAGCCGTTTTCCATAGCCTTTCGAGAGCAGTCGCCGGTCGTAGATCACCACTTCGCCCCGGCAGCTGTGGCTACGGATCAATCGCCCTACCTGCTGGATAAGGTTGAAGGAGGCACTCGGCAGGCTCTGGACTTCAAAGGGGTAGCGGTTGAGGCTCTTCAGCCACTCGCCTTCGGTGATCACCACCGGGCTGTCGATAGGCGGAAAGGCGATCTTATGGATATGCACCTGGGTCAGGTAGTCCCCTTTGAGATCCAGCCCTTCGGCAAAGGACTGCAGCCCGACCAGCACGCTACGCCCGCCCCCGTCGATGCGCTTGCGGTGCAGCTCTACCAGCCGGTAGCGGGGCTGATCCCCCTGCACCAGCAGCATCAGGCGCAGATCGGTCACAAAGGTCAGGAACAGCTGCATGGCGCGGTTACTGGCAAAAAGCACCAGCATGCCAGGGTGCTCTTTTTTCTCGACCTGCTCGCGGAAGTAGGCCGCCATCTCAGCGATGTGTTTCTCTTCGTGCTCCATCAGCGGCTCGTAGCGCATCTGCGGGATCACAAGCCTGCCCTGCTCAATGTGGTTAAAGGGCGAGTCGAGCGTCACGAAGCGATCCCCGGCTTTCTCCTTCAGGCCGCTCATCTCCTGCAGGCGGGAGAAGCTGTTGAGGGAGCGTAAGGTGGCCGAGGTAACGACAATATGCGGCACGCTGCGCCACAGCAGCTTCTCCAGCTGATCGCTGACGCGGATGCCGACGCAGTGGAAGAAGAGGTGCATCTGACCCTCAACCAGCTCACGGGTTGCCCACTTGGTCACCGGCGCGCCCGACGCCTGGGCCATCGAGGCCAGCCGCCACAGCTTGCTTTGACTCTCGAACATGCCCAGGGCGCGGTTCATCTGCAAAATAACCCGGTGCAGACGGACAATATCGTGCTGGCCGGTCTTTTCACTGAGATCGTTTAAGAACAGCTCCGCCAGCCCGCGTAGCATCTCGGTCAGCTTCGCCAGCCGCAGGCAGATCTCCATCACCTCATCAGGCAGCTCACCCATTGCAAAGCGATGCTCCGCCTCCGTACCGGCGGGCATATAGAGCCCGAGGATGGAGTTTAGCGAGGCGATAAGCTCATACAGCTCTTCGCAGTGGGCGTTGAGCCGCTCCGGCAGCGCCAGCGGCGGCGTGGTTTTCGGGCGGAACTGCTCCATGCAGGTTGCCACCAGCTTGGTGAAGAGATCGAGCTGAAGGCGGTACCAGGAAGCAGTAATCTCGGCGCTCATCTCCAGCGCATCGCGGGCGACGTCCGGCAGATGGTGGCCCTCATCCAGTACCAGCAGCAGATTTTTCGGCTCCGGCAGCACCGCTTCGGACTCCATTGCCGCCATCACCAGAGCATGGTTTGCCACTACCACCTCGGCCTCCTGCACCTCGCGGCGGGCGACAAAAAACGGGCACTCGCGATAGTAGTGGCAGTTGCGGTTCAGACAGCTGGCTTTATCGGTGCTGAGTCGCCGCCAGAGGCCATCGTCAATATTTTGATCGGTATGATCGCGCAGGCCATCCCAGCGATAGCTGTCGAGGTCGGCCTTGAGTTTGGCGCAGCGCTGCTGCTCCTCTTTGCTGTTCGGCGTCAGCTCGTCGTCGAGAAAGGCCAGCAGATCCTGCTGGGTAGCCTCACTGCTGGCAAGTGCCGTCAGGTTGCGCGGACAGACGTAGCGCCCGCGGCCAAAGGCGGCGGTAAAACGCAGATCGGGGATGATCTTCTTCAGCAGCGGGAGATCTTTGCTGAAGATCTGATCCTGCAACGCTACGTTGGCAGTACTGATGACCAGCGTCTTCTGCTCTTCGCGAGCAATAGCGATGCCGGGAATGAGATAGGAGAGCGTCTTACCGACGCCGGTCGGTGCCTCAATAGCCAGATGCCGCCCCTCTTCCCCAGCCAGGGTTTTGGCGACGTCAGCGATCATCTGCCGCTGCGGCGCGCGCGGGATAAATTCGGGGATCTGTTGCTGTAGCGCCTTATACCAGGCGGCAATTTGCGCTTTCAGCGCGGCGGAAAGAGCCATCGGGAGACCTGAAATACTGTATAAACAGCCACTATTGTCTCACGATCGCCGACATGCCGCAAAAGAAAAGCCCGGCTTTGCGGCCGGGCTTCAGGATTATTACTGCGATGCCGCGGGTTTACGCGGGCGGCGACGGCGCGCCTGCTCCCCGGCGGGTTTCGCATCGCCGCTGCGGCGCGGCTGGCTTGATCTTGGCGCACCGCCTTCGCTGCGTCCTTCGCTACGGCGCGGCTGCTGCTGGCCACGACCGCCGCCCTGCCCGCGTCCACCGCCGCCGCCACGCTGCTGGCGACCGTTCTGGATCGGCTCGGCTTTGATAGAGGCATCCGGCTCATAGCCCGGCAGAGCAATGCGCGGGATCTCTTTTTTCAGCAGGCGTTCGATATCACGCAGCAGCTTGTGTTCGTCGACGCAGACCAGCGACAGCGCTTCACCGGTGGCCGCTGCACGGCCGGTACGACCGATACGGTGCACGTAGTCTTCCGGCACGTTCGGCAGCTCATAGTTAACCACGTGCGGCAGCTCTTCAATATCCAGGCCACGGGCAGCAATGTCGGTTGCCACCAGTACGCGGATGTCGCCAGATTTAAAATCGGCCAGCGCCCGGGTACGCGCGCCCTGGCTCTTGTTACCGTGGATAGCGGCGCTGCGGATGCCGTCTTTATTCAGCTGCTCCGCCAGGTGGTTCGCGCCGTGCTTGGTGCGGGTAAAGACCAGCACCTGCTGCCAGTTGCCCTCGCCGATCATCTGCGACAGCAGCTCACGCTTACGTTTCTTATCAACAAAGTGCACGTGCTGGGTCACCTGCTCAGAGGCGGTGTTGCGGCGCGCCACTTCGATCTCCAGCGGGTTGTGCAGCAGCTTCTCTGCCAGGGTTTTGATCTCGTCCGAGAAGGTCGCGGAGAAGAGCAGGTTCTGGCGCTTGGCCGGCAGCTTCGCCAGCACGCGGCGAATATCGTGGATAAAGCCCATGTCCAGCATGCGGTCGGCTTCGTCCAGCACCAGGATCTCAATCCCGTCCAGCTTAACGGCGTTCTGGTGCTCCAAATCCAGCAGACGGCCTGGGGTGGCTACCAGCACATCAACGCCGCCGCGCAGCTTCATCATCTGTGGGTTAATGCTAACGCCGCCGAAAACCACCAGCGAACGCACGTTGAGATACTGACTATACTCACGCACGTTCTCACCGACCTGAGCCGCCAGTTCGCGGGTTGGGGTGAGGATCAGCGCTCGAACCGGGCGACGCCCTTTGGCATGGGGCTCGCTGGTAATAAGACGCTGTAACAGCGGCAGGGTAAAGCCCGCGGTTTTACCGGTACCGGTCTGGGCGCTGGCCATCAGGTCGCGCCCCTGCAGCACAGCCGGGATCGCCTGCTGCTGAATAGGGGTAGGTTCGCGGTAGCCCTGCTCGGCAACGGCGCGCAGGATCTCAGGGTTTAAACCCAGTGCTTCAAAAGACATAACAACTCCGAACCGCCCCGACCGTTTCAGGTGTAGTTTTCAGGGAGATAGGTAACGAAACAGATGACAAAAACCACAGTGTCATGAAGGGGCGGAGTGTAGCAGCTTTTGTGACGCACCGCATAAAATATCCCATAAGGCATTCTCCCAATCCATAAGTTCGATAAGGTTATAGCCATGCAGATGAATGCAAGGGAGCCTAAGTCTATGAAAAAACCCGTCGTCGCCCTCCTGGCGGTGGTTATCGTGCTGGCTGCTGCCGTCGGCGGCTGGCTGTGGTATCAAAGCCAGCAGGATCGCGGTCTGACCCTCTATGGCAACGTCGATATTCGCACGGTCAATATGAGCTTTCGCGTTGGTGGTCGCCTGGCATCCCTGAACGTTGACGAAGGGGATGCGATCAAAGCCGGGCAGGTGTTAGGGACGCTGGACAAAGCACCTTATGAAAATGCCCTGATGCAGGCCAAAGCCAGCGTTGCCGTCGCTCAGGCGCAGTATGATCTTATGCAGGCGGGCTATCGCGACGAAGAGATCGCCCAGACCGAGGCGGCGGTGAGGCAGGCCAAAGCGGCCTATGACTACGCGCAGAACTTCTATACCCGCCAACAGGGGCTGTGGAAAAGCCGCACCATCTCCGCCAACGATCTGGAGAACGCCCGTTCATCCCGGGATCAGGCCCGGGCGACGCTGAAATCCGCCGAGGATAAGCTGAGCCAGTACCGCACCGGCAATCGCCCGCAGGATATTGCCCAGGCGAAGGCCAGCCTCGAACAGGCTCAGGCCCAGCTGGCCCAGGCCGAGCTGGATCTACATGATACCACCCTGGTGGCCCCCGCCGACGGCACGCTGATGACGCGCGCCCTGGAGCCGGGCAGCATGCTCAACGCGGGCAGTACGGTGCTGACCCTGTCGCTTACCCGCCCGGTCTGGGTACGCGCCTACATTGATGAACCCAACCTGGGTCGGGCCAAACCCGGCAGCGAACTGCTGCTCTATACCGACGGCCGTCCGGACAGGCCCTATCGCGGTAAGGTAGGCTTTGTCTCGCCTACCGCCGAGTTCACGCCGAAAACCGTCGAAACGCCGGATCTGCGCACCGATCTGGTCTACCGTCTGCGCATCATTGTTACCGACGCTGATGACGCCCTGCGTCAGGGAATGCCGGTCACCGTCCGCTTTAACGATGGACAGGACGATGAGCGATAACGCGATCCGGCTTGATGGCCTGGTAAAACGCTTTCCGGGCGGGGAGAAGCCCGCCGTCGCGCCCCTCACCTGCGTCATCCACAGCGGGTACGTAACCGGGCTGGTCGGTCCCGACGGCGCGGGTAAAACGACGCTGATGCGCATGCTTGCCGGGCTGCTCAAGCCTGACGCGGGCAGTGCCAGCGTGCTGGGTCTCGATCCCATCAACAACGACCGCGCCCTGCACGCCTCGCTGGGCTATATGCCGCAGAAGTTCGGCCTGTACGAGGATCTGACGGTGATGGAGAACCTAAATCTCTATGCCGATCTGCGCAGCGTGGTGGGTGAAGCGCGGCAGAAAACCTTTGCCCGGCTGCTGGAATTTACCGCCCTCGGCCCCTTTACCGATCGGCTGGCAGGCAAGCTCTCCGGCGGGATGAAACAGAAGCTGGGCCTGGCCTGTACCCTGGTAGGCGAACCGAAAGTGCTGCTGCTGGATGAGCCCGGCGTCGGCGTGGATCCAATCTCCCGTCGCGAGCTGTGGCAGATGGTGCACGAGCTGGCAGGCGAAGGGATGCTGATCCTCTGGAGCACCTCCTATCTTGATGAGGCCGAGCAGTGCCGGGACGTGCTGCTGCTCAACGAAGGGGAGCTGCTCTACCAGGGTCAGCCCACGACGCTGACCCAGAGCATGGCCGGGCGCAGCTTTCTGCTGCATAGCCCGCAGGAGTCTAACCGCAGGCTGCTGCGGCGGGTGCTGAAACTGCCGCAGGTGAGCGACGGAATGATCCAGGGCCGCTCGGTGCGTCTGATCCTCAAGAGAGAGGCCAGCGCCGAGGACATCCGCCACGCGGAGGGGATGCCGGAGATTGAGATAGCCGAAACCACGCCGCGCTTCGAAGATGCCTTTATCGACCTGCTTGGCGGCGCGGGCACCCAGGAGTCACCTCTCGGCGCCATCCTGCATACCGTGGCGGGATCGCCGGAGGAGACGGTGATTGAGGCAAAATCGCTGACCAAAAAATTTGGCGATTTTGCGGCAACGGATAACGTCGATTTTGCCGTCAAGCGTGGGGAGATTTTCGGCCTGCTGGGGCCAAACGGCGCGGGGAAATCCACCACCTTTAAGATGATGTGCGGCCTGCTGGTGCCTACCGCTGGCAAGGCGCTGGTGCTGGGCATGGATCTGAAGGTCAGCTCCGGCAAGGCGCGCCAGCGGCTGGGCTATATGGCGCAGAAGTTCTCTCTCTACGGCAACCTCACCGTGGAGCAGAACCTGCGCTTCTTCTCCGGCGTCTATGGCCTGCGCGGCCGGGCGCAGAGTGAGAAGATCGCCCGCATGAGCGAGGCGTTCAGCCTGACCACTATCGCCTCGCACGCCACCGATGCCCTGCCGCTGGGCTTCAAGCAGCGGCTGGCGCTGGCCTGCTCGCTGATGCACGAGCCGGATATCCTGTTTCTCGACGAGCCGACCTCCGGCGTCGATCCCCTTACCCGCCGTGAGTTCTGGCTGCATATCAACAGCATGGTGGAGCGAGGCGTCACCGTGATGGTGACCACCCACTTTATGGACGAGGCGGAGTATTGCGATCGCATCGGGCTGGTCTATCGCGGGAAGCTGATTGCCCACGGCACGCCGGACGATCTGAAAGCCCAGGCCGCGGACGATGAACAGGCGGATCCCACTATGGAGCAGGCCTTTATTCGGCTGATCAACAGCTGGGACAGGGAGCATGCCGATGAGCGCTAGCGCGGTGTCCTGGCGGCGGGTACGCGCCCTGTGCGTTAAAGAGACGCGGCAGATTGTACGCGATCCCAGCAGCTGGCTGATTGCGGTGCTGATCCCTCTCCTGCTGCTGTTTATTTTCGGCTACGGAATCAACCTCGACTCCAGCCGCCTGCGGGTGGGGATCCTGCTGGAGCAGCGCAGCGAAGAGGCGCTGGACTTCGCCCACGCCATGACCGGCTCGCCCTATATCGATGCCACCCTCAGCGACAGCCGTCAGGAATTGATTGCCAAAATGCAGGCCGGACGCATACGCGGCATGGTGGTGATCCCGGTGGATTTCGCCGCCAACATGGCGCGCCCAGGCGCTGAGGCCCCCATTCAGGTGATCACCGACGGCAGCGAGCCGAACACCGCCAACTTCGTGCAGGGCTACGCGGAGGGGATCTGGCAGCTATGGCAGATGCAGCGTGCGGAAGATCGGGGCGAAACGTTTGAGCCGCTGATCGACGTTCAGACCCGCTACTGGTTTAACCCGGCCGCCATCAGTCAGCACTTTATTATACCCGGCGCGGTGACCATCATCATGACGGTGATCGGCGCTATCCTCACCTCGCTGGTGATCGCCCGCGAGTGGGAGCGCGGTACGATGGAGGCGCTGCTCTCCACGGAGGTGACCCGCGTAGAGCTGCTGCTCTGCAAGCTGATCCCCTACTACTTCCTCGGCATGCTGGCGATGCTGCTCTGTATGCTGGTCTCGGTGTTTATCCTCGGCGTACCCTACCGCGGCTCGCTGATCCTGCTGTTTTTTATCAGCAGCCTGTTTTTGCTCAGCACCCTGGGGATGGGGCTGCTTATCTCCACCGTGACCCGCAACCAGTTTAACGCCGCGCAGGTGGCGCTCAACGCCGCCTTTCTGCCGTCGATTATGCTATCGGGCTTTATCTTTCAGATCGACAGCATGCCGGCGGTGATCCGCGCGGTAACGTGGATTATTCCGGCACGCTATTTTGTCAGCACCCTGCAAAGCCTGTTCCTGGCGGGTAATATCCCGGTGGTGCTGATTGTGAATACGCTGTTTTTGCTGGCGTCGGCGGTGATGTTTATCGGCTTAACGTGGCTGAAAACCAAACGGCGGCTGGATTGATGTTTATGCCGATGTACCCTGTAGGCCCGGTAAGCGGAGCGCCACCGGGTGTTTATCTGTTGACTCCGGCATGCCGGGCGGCACTGCGTTTGCCCGGCCTACGGTAGGCATCTGCGGGAAAAGAGGATAACAATATGTTTCACCGCTTATGGACGCTGATTCGCAAAGAGCTGCAATCCCTGCTGCGGGAGCCGCAGACCCGGGCGATCCTGATTGTGCCGGTACTTATCCAGGTGCTGCTGTTCCCCTTTGCCGCCACCCTTGAGGTGACCAACGCCACCATCGCCATCTATAACGAAGATAGCGGCAGGCACGCGGTGGAGCTGACCCAGCGCTTTGCCCGCGCCAAAGCCTTTACCCACGTCCTGCTGCTGAGCAGCCCGCAGGAGATCCGGCCTACGCTCGATACGCAAAAGGCGCTGCTGCTGGTGCGCTTCCCGGCCGACTTTTCACGCAATCTCGATACCTTCCAGCCCGCACCGATGCAGCTGCTGCTTGACGGGCGTAACTCTAACAGCGCGCAGATTGCCGCCAACTATCTTCAGCAGGTGGTAAAGGAGTATCAGCAGGAGCTAATGACAGGAAAAGCCAGGCCCAACAACAGCGAGCTGGTGGTGCGTAACTGGTATAACCCCAATCTCGACTATAAATGGTTCGTGGTGCCGTCGCTGATCGCTATGATCACCACCATCGGGGTGATGATTGTCACCTCGCTGTCGGTGGCGCGCGAGCGCGAACAGGGTACGCTCGATCAGCTGCTGGTGTCCCCCCTCGCCACCTGGCAGATTTTTGTTGGCAAAGCGGTTCCGGCGCTGATCGTCGCCACCTTCCAGGCCAGCATCGTACTCGGGATAGGCATCTGGGCCTACCAGATCCCCTTCGCCGGATCGCTGATGCTCTTCTACTTCACCATGCTGATCTACGGGCTGTCGCTGGTGGGCTTTGGCCTGCTCATCTCCGCGCTCTGCGCTACGCAGCAGCAGGCGTTTATCGGCGTATTTGTCTTTATGATGCCGGCGATCTTACTCTCTGGCTACGTGTCGCCGGTAGAGAACATGCCGGTCTGGCTGCAGCATCTGACGTGGGTGAACCCGATTCGCCACTTCACCGATATCACCAAGCAGATCTATCTGAAGGATGCGAGTCTGGATATTGTCTGGGGAAGCCTGTGGCCGCTGCTGGTGATCGCGGCCACGACGGGATCAGTGGCCTACGCGATGTTCAGGCGGAATGTCGCGTAGTTTCTTATCTTTGGCCAGCAGCGACACAATCGCCGGGCCCGCAAGGATCGCCAGCCCTACCGGCGCGAGCAGCAGGTCATTTTGCACCACGCGAGAGAGCAGCCAGAGCGCAATCAGGGAGGCGCCGAAGTACCAGGTGGTGGTCAGCTCTTCAAGAAAATCGCCCACTTCACGCCAGCGCCCGTCATGATGACGTTGCAGAGCCAGCATCAGCAGCACGGTGACGCCGTAAACCACGCACAGGCTTAAGCCGACGCGCACCAGCGCCCCGTTCATCCAACCCATTACCAACGCCGCCACGACGATGAAATGCGACATAATCTGCCAGCAACCGATGCCGGTTGCCACACGAATTCGCTGTTGCCACTTCATGGATTTTCTCCTGAAGAATTTTATCTGTTATTGAGAGTACCGGACTTTACGGAAAAATCCGTAAGGCCGCATCTTTTTGTGACAGATACTACACTTTATTTCCAACAGGACAGCGTCACTGGCGGGATACAAGATGACAGAACAGAATCGGCCATTCTCTTTAAAAGTTCTTACGATTAACACGCACAAGGGTTTCACCGCGTTTAACAAACGCTTTATTTTACCGGAGCTACGCGACGCGGTTCGTACCGTCGGCGCGGATATCGTCTGTCTGCAAGAGGTGATGGGGGCGCACGAGGTACATCCGCTGCACGTGGAAAACTGGCCCGATACCACCCACTATGAATTTCTGGCCGATACGATGTGGAGCGACTTCGCTTACGGACGTAACGCCGTCTATCCTGAAGGGCATCACGGCAACGCGGTGCTCTCTCGCTATCCGATAGTGCACTACGAGAACCGCGACGTCTCCGTCGACGGCAGCGAGAAACGCGGCCTGCTCTACTGCCGCATCGTGCCGCCGCAGCTTAACCGCCCAATACACGTTATCTGTGTTCACCTGGGCTTACGCGAGGCGCATCGCCAGGCCCAGCTTACTATGCTGGCCGAGTGGGTTAACTCTTTCCCTGAAGGCGAGCCGGTGCTGGTAGCCGGCGACTTTAACGACTGGCGGGTTAAAGCCAACCACCCGCTGAAGAAGCAGGCGGGCCTGGAGGAGATCTTTACCCGGGCCAAAGGCCGCCCGGCGCGTACGTTTCCGGTCAGCCTGCCGCTGCTGCGTCTTGACCGTATTTACGTCAAGAACGCCAACGCCAGCGCCCCAACGGCGCTGCCGCTGCGTAACTGGCGTCATTTGTCCGATCATGCCCCATTGAGCGCGGAGATTCATCTATGAAATGCGGATGGCGAGAAGGAAACCGCATCCAGCTGCTGGAGAACGGTGACGAATACTACCCGGCTGTGTTCAAAGCCATTGAGCAGGCACAGCGTAAGGTGATCCTGGAAACCTTTATCTGGTTTGACGACGACGTGGGCCGCCAGCTGCATGCCGTGCTGCTGCGTACCGCCCAGCGCGGGGTGAATATTGAGGTATTGCTGGATGGCTACGGCTCTCCCGATCTTAGCGATGAGTTCGTCGGCCAGCTCACCGCCGCCGGCGTCGTGTTCCGCTACTACGATCCGCGCCCGCCGCTGCTGGGTATGCGCACCAACGTTTTCCGCCGGATGCACCGTAAGATTGTGGTGATCGACAGTACCGTGGCGTTTGTCGGCGGCATTAACTACTCCGCCGAGCATATGAGCGACTATGGCCCGGAGGCCAAGCAGGACTACGCCGTGCGGGTGGAGGGTCCGGTGGTAGAGGATATCCTCCAGTTTGAGCTGGAGAACCTGCCGGAGCATGCCCAGACCCGCCGCTGGTGGCAGCAGCGACGTCGCCATCAGGCACCGGACAACCGCAAGCCTGGCGAGGCACAGGCGCTGTTTGTCTGGCGCGATAATGACGATCACCGAGACGACATTGAGCGTCACTATCTGAAGATGCTGGCCAATGCTAAGCGCGAAGTGATCATCGCCAACGCCTACTTCTTCCCCGGCTACCGCCTGCTGCATGCGATGCGCAACGCCGCCCGCCGTGGCGTTACGGTTAAACTGATTGTACAGGGCGAGCCGGACATGCCCATCGTTAAGGTGGGCGCGCGTCTGCTCTATAACTACCTGGTGAAGGGCGGCGTGCAGGTGTATGAGTACCGTCGCCGTCCGCTGCATGGCAAGGTCGCGGTGATGGACGACCACTGGGCCACCGTCGGCTCCAGCAACCTCGATCCGCTCAGCCTGTCGCTTAACCTGGAAGCCAATTTAATTATTCACGACCGTGCCTTTAACCAGACCCTGCGCGACAACCTGAACGGCATTTTGCAGCATGACTGCGTGCGGGTGGATGAGACTATGGTGCCAAGACGCACCTGGTGGAACCTGGCGAAAAGCGTGGTGGTCTTCCACTTCCTGCGAAAATTCCCGGCTATGGTGGGCTGGCTGCCGGCCCATACGCCTAAGCTGTCACTGGTAAAGCCTCCGGTGCAGCCGGAGATGGAGACACAGGATCGCGTCGATACGGAAAGCAGAGAGGTTAATCCCTGATGAGCAAATCACATCCTCGCTGGCGGTTGGCGAAAAAAATCCTGACCTGGGTCTTCTTTATTGCCGTGACGGTGCTGCTGGTGATCTATGCCCGCACGGTCGACTGGGGCGACGTCTGGAACGTTATCCGCAACTATAACCGCACGCCGCTGCTGATCTCCGCTGCGCTGGTGGTGGTGAGCTATCTGCTCTACGGCTGCTATGATCTGCTGGCCCGCGCCTACTGTGGACACAAACTGGCGGCGCGCCAGGTGATGCTGGTATCCTTTGTCTGTTACGCCTTTAACCTCACCCTCAGCACCTGGGTGGGCGGCATTGGCATGCGCTATCGCCTCTACTCTCGCCTCGGCCTGCCCAGCAGCACCATCACCCGGATCTTCTCGTTAAGCATTACTACCAACTGGCTGGGTTACATCCTGCTGGGCGGGATCATCTTTTCCTTCGGCATCGTGGAGCTGCCCTCGCACTGGTACATCGATGAGGGCACGCTGCGCATCGTGGGCGTCGTGCTGCTGCTGATGATCGCCGCCTACCTCTGGTTCTGCGCCTTTGCGAAACGTCGCCATATGACGGTGAAAGGCCAGAAGCTGGTGCTGCCGTCGTTTAAATTTGCTATCGCGCAGATGGTGATCTCCAGCGCTAACTGGATGGCGATGGGGGCGATTATCTGGCTGCTGCTGGGCCAGGAGGTGAACTACTTCTTTGTGCTGGGCGTGCTGCTGGTGAGCAGTATCGCAGGGGTCATTATCCATATTCCGGCGGGGATCGGCGTGCTGGAGGCGGTGTTTATCGCCCTGCTGGCGGGGGAACACGTCTCCCACGGCAAAATTATCGCCGCCCTGCTGGCCTATCGTATGCTCTACTACTTCCTGCCGCTGATGCTGGCGCTGGTGTGCTATCTGGTACTGGAGAGCCGGGCGAAAAAGCTGCGGGCGAAGAACGAACAGGCGATGCAGAAGTAGTGAGAAAGGTAATCCCCGGTGGCGCTACGCTTACCGGGGCTACAGCTGATAATGCAAACTGATGTTAACGACGGTTGCCGAAAATCCGCAGCAGCATCAGGAACAGGTTGATAAAGTCCAGATAGAGCGTCAGCGCACCGAGAATGGCGTATTTACGCAGGTTGCCGCTGTCTCTTACGTCGATCTGCTCGCCAATGTTTTTCAGCTTCTGCGTGTCATACGCCGTCAGGCCAACGAAGACAATCACCCCAATATAGGTCACTATCCACATCAGCGTCTCGCTCTTGAGCCAGAAGTTGACCAACGAGGCCAGCACAATACCTATCAGCGCCATAAACAGCATATTGCCGAAGCCGCTCAGATCGCGTTTAGTGGTGTAGCCGTAGAGGCTCATGGCACCGAACATGCCACCGGTTACCACAAAGGTGCTGGCGATAGACGAGTAGGTATAAACCACAAAGATACTGGCCAGGGTCAGGCCGGTCAGCGCCGAATAGAGCATAAACAGCGTGGTCGCCATCGCCGCACTGAGCTTGTGCACCAGCCCGGAGAGAACGAACACCAGCGCCAGCTGGGCGATAATCAGGCCAAAGAAAGTGATTTTGCTGGAGAAGACAAACATCATCACCGCGGGGGTATTGGCCGCGAACCAGGCGATAAACGCCGTCAGGAACAGCCCGCAGGTCATCCAGCCGTAGACCTGGGCCATGTAAGTTTGCAGCCCGCTACGGGCCTGGACAATTGAATCGGATCGTGGGAATCGGTCCATGATTAACTCCTGTTAAGTGAACACGCTTCTAAGGGTAACACATCCGGGGAAAAGCAGCTTACCAGCGCTTCGCGGCCTGCTGGTCGCTCTCTCGCGCCTCGACCCACCGATCGCCCTCCTCCGTGGCCTCTCGCTTCCAGAAGGGGGCGCGGGTCTTCAGGTAGTCCATAATATACTCCCCGGCGGCAAAGGCGCTGCCGCGATGGACGCTGGTGACGCCGACGAAGACAATCTCATCCCCCGGCCACAGCTCGCCGATGCGGTGGACCACGGTGACACGGCCCAGCGGCCAGCGATCCCGGGCCTGCTGGACGATATCGGCCAGCGTTTTTTCGGTCATGCCAGGGTAGTGCTCAAGGGTCAGGGCGCGCACGCTGTCACCGAGATTGTGGTTGCGTACCTTGCCGGTGAAGGTCACTACCGCCCCGTCTTCGTCGCGTTCCGCCAGCCAGGTGTACTCCTTGCCGACGCTAAAGGGATCGAGGCCTACGCGAATACGCGTGTCGCTCATCTTAACCTCCCGTTACCGGCGGGAAGAGCGCGACTTCATCGCCGCTCACGACCGGATGGTCAAAGCTTACCAGGGTCTGGTTGACCGCCACCAGCAGACGGCCCTCCTCCAGCGCCAGCGCCCAGCGGTCACCTTTGGCGGCCAGCTGCTGACGCAGCGCTTCAACGCTTGGGAACTCGCTCTCCAGCGTCAGGCTATCGCAGCCCACCAGCTCCCGCACCTGGGCAAAAAAGAGGACTTTAATCATCGTTATCCGCCCTAAAATCACCGGATTTGCCGCCGCTCTTCGCCAGCAGGCGAACCGGGCCTATCACCATATCTTTCTGTACCGCTTTACACATGTCGTAGATGGTCAGCGCCGCCACCGAGGCGGCCGTCAGCGCCTCCATCTCAACGCCGGTTTTGCCGGTCAGACGGCACAGCGTCGTAATACGCACCCGATTGTGTTCCGGCTGCGCCTCAAGATTCACCTCGACCTTGCTCAGCATCAGCGGATGGCAGAGGGGGATCAGCTCCCAGGTGCGCTTCGCCGCCTGGATACCGGCAATACGCGCGGTGGCAAAGACGTCGCCCTTGTGATGGCTGCCGTCGATAATCATCGCCAGCGTCTCGGGGAGCATGGTAACAAAAGCCTCCGCCTGCGCTTCACGCACGGTCTCCGCTTTTGCCGAGACGTCGACCATGTGCGCCTCACCGGCGGCGTTAATGTGGGTCAGTTGTGACATAGCTTACTTCTTCAAATGGGGGTGAAAATTGCACGGACGGGTGCGCGCATCAAGCTGCGGCGCAATGATATTCTCCCATGCGGTACGGCAGGCTTTGGTCGAGCCGGGCATAGCAAAAATCAGCGTGTTGTTGGCGATACCCGCCACCGCACGGGACTGCAGCGTGGCGGTACCGATCTCTTCAAAGGAGAGCATACGGAACACCTCGCCAAAGCCTTCGACTTCACGATCGAAGAGCGGCAGCAGCGCCTCCGGGGTCTGGTCACCGGCGGTAAAGCCCGTGCCGCCGTTGATGACAATAACCTGCACCTCATCGCTGGCGATCCACGCTGAAACCTGGGCGCGAATGGCGTAGCGGTTCTCCTTGACGATGGCTTTCGCTACCACCTGATGACCGGCTTCATGGGCCGCATCGCGCAGGAAGTGGCCCGAGGTGTCCTCCTCTTCGCCGCGACGGCTGGAAACGGTCAGCACGGCAATGCGTGCCGGGACAAACTCTGCGCTGGCCTGACTCATAAACTGCCTCCTTGTAAGGTTTATCCGCCGATATAGGAAAGGTTTTGCGTAATGCCGGTATTGCCCTGATGCAGGAAGTGGGTCTGCTTTTTGTGCGTTAGCGCCTCAGCAATACGCGCCTCCAGCTCCGCCTGCTGGGCATCTTCCGCCAGCAGATCGCGCAGGCTCACGCCGCCGTCGCCAAACAGGCAGAGATGCAGCTTGCCCACCGACGAGACGCGCAGGCGGTTACAGCTGGCGCAGAAATCCTTCTCGTAGGGCATGATCAGGCCGATCTCCCCGGTATAGTCCGGATGGCAAAAGACCTGCGCCGGGCCGTCACTGCGGCCGCGCAGCTTCTGGATCCAGCCGCGACGCAGCAGCTCGTCCCGCAGCACCATGCCGGAGAGGTGGTGCTTGCGGAACAGCTCGCTCCCCTCACCGGTCTCCATCAGCTCAATAAAGCGTAGCTGGATGGGACGGGACTGGATCCACGCCAGGAAGGTATCCAGCTGATGGTGGTTAACGTCGCGCATCAGCACGGTATTCACCTTGACCTTCTCGAAGCCCGCCTCGAAAGCGGCATCAATGCCCTGCATCACCTGGTGAAACTTATCCTGCCCGGTGATGGCGTGAAACTGGCGGGCATCGAGGCTGTCGACGCTGACGTTGATGGCCGTCAGCCCGGCGTCACGCCAGCCGGCCACGTCCCGCGCCAGGCGGTAGCCATTGGTGGTTACCGCCAGCTGGCGGATAGCGGCGTTTTCCCGCACCGCAGCGATGATCTCGGTAAAGTCGCGGCGCAGCGAGGGTTCCCCGCCGGTCAGCCGCACCTTCTCGGTGCCGAGCGCGGAAAACGCACGGGTCACCCGCCGAATTTCATCGAGAGTCAGAAAGCTTTTGTTGGTGACCCCACCCGGCTTGTAGCCATCGGGCAGGCAGTAGGTGCAACGAAAATTGCACACGTCGGTAATAGACAGACGCAGGTAATAGAACTTACGCGCGAATGCATCGGTAAGCTGTGAGGCCATGTACACCTTTCCAAATACGGGAGATGCAGTCATTTCTTCCTGCACCCTGGTGGCAACTGCCACGGCCAAAGCATCATATCCTTAAGACGTAGACGCAGAGGCTAGAGTGTGTGTTGTAACGCTATAAGTAGCGATAGTAGCGCGATAACGTGATTTTCGCCATCCCCGCCTATCGCTATATAAAATGATATATAGCGGCCTAATCGTGCATTTTCATTACAGAATACGTGAAAATCAGCCTCTTGCCTTGATATGCATCATTTTCACCCGCTTGGGGCATCGTCTTTAAGGGGTATTTAGGTTAACGTAGCGCAGTTTTTTAGCCATTAAGGAAAAGCTATGCGTAGTCGTACGCTTGCAGATCTTGACCGGGTTGTCGCCCTTGGCGGCGGACACGGTCTGGGTCGCGTTATGTCCTCGCTGGGGTCGTTGGGTTCAAGGCTGACGGGGATCGTCACTACCACCGATAATGGCGGGTCAACCGGGCGTATTCGTCGCGCCGAGGGCGGCATCGCCTGGGGCGATATGCGTAACTGTTTGAACCAGTTAATTACCGAGCAGAGCGTCGCTTCAGCGATGTTTGAGTACCGTTTTACCGGTAATGGCGAGCTTTCGGGCCATAACCTCGGAAATTTGATGTTAAAGGCGCTGGACCACCTTAGCGTGCGGCCTCTGGAGGCGATCAATTTAATTCGCAACCTGCTGAAGGTAGATGCGTTTTTGATCCCTATGTCGGAGCAGCCGGTGGATTTGATGGCTATCGACAGCGAGGGGCATACGGTCTACGGCGAGGTAAACGTCGATGGACTGACGACGCCGATTCAGGAGCTGATGCTCTTCCCCTCCGTGCCTGCCACCCGCGAGGCGATAGAGGCGATTGCCGAAGCGGATCTGATCCTGATTGGCCCTGGCAGCTTCTACACCAGCCTGATGCCGCTGGTGCTGCTCGGCGATCTGGCTCAGGCGCTGCGCCGTACCCCTGCCCCGGTGGTCTATATCGATAACCTGGGCAAAGAGCTGAGTGCCGAGGCGGCGCGAATGGATCTGCCCGCCAAGCTAACCTTGCTGGAGCAGCTGGTGGGCAAGCGAATTGTCGATGCCGTCGTGGTCGGGCCCGAGGCGGAAACGGCGGATCTTAGCGACCGCATCGTGGTGCAGGAGGCGCTGGAGGCGAGCGATGTTCCCCATCATCACGATCGCCATCTGCTACGCATCGCGCTGGAGCATGCCGTCCAGCGGCTGGGCTGAATTTTGCTCTTCCAGACTTTTCTGAAGATCTTAAGGTTCCCTTAACTCTCTTCTGTGAACATACGCAGCATACTCTTTTCAGGAAGTTATGTATGCGTATGTTCCCGTTCTACAGGCCAGCCTTAGGGCGCATGACCTTTACCATCCTGTTTTCATTCTATATCGCCGTTGCGCTGAACCTTGTCTTTTATCGTCAGGCCTGGACGCTGCTGGCGGTGCACTCGCCGTGGTCGCTGGCAGTCTTTTTATCGATGCCGATCGTCGCCTTCTGCGTGATCAACATTCTGACCACGCTGGCCTCATTTATCTGGCTGGACCGGCTGCTGATCTGCCTCTTTATTCTGCTCTGCGCGGCAACCCAGTACTTTATCTGGACCTACGGCGTGATTATCGATCGTACAATGATCGCCAATATTCTCGATACCACGCCAGCCGAAAGCCTTGCCTTAATGACGCCCCAGCTGCTGCTAACGATAGGCATCTCCGGCGTGCTGATGGCCATTCTGGCCTGCTGGCTAAGGATCAAAAAAACGCCTTCCGGCTGGCGTAGCCTGCTGATCCGTGGTGCGAACATCCTCGCGTCGATCGCCGTGCTGCTGGTCATATCGCTCTTTTTCTACAAGGACTATGCCTCGCTGTTCCGCAACAACCACGAGCTGGTGAAATCTCTCGGGCCGTCGAACAGCATTACTGCAATGCACTCTTACTATATTCATCACCGGATGGATAACCTGCCGCTGGTGAAATTTGGCGAAGACGCCACGCTGGTGCCTCAGATGCATCAGGGCACGAAGAAGAATTTAACCATTCTGGTGGTAGGCGAAACCTCGCGCGCGGCGGATTTTTCCCTCTCCGGTTATCCGCGCGAGACAAATCCTCTGCTTGAAAAAGATAACGTCGTCTATTTCCCACAAACGACCTCCTGCGGTACGGTAACGGCAGTCTCTGTCCCCTGCATGTTTTCGGGGATGGCGCGCAAGAACTACGATGAGCAGTTGGCCCACCATCGGGAAGGCCTGCTGGATATTATCCAGCGCGCAGGGATCCAGGTGTTATGGAACGAAAACGACGGCGGCTGTAAAGGTGCCTGCGACCGGGTCCCCCATCAGGACGTTACGGCCCTGAACCTGGCCGACTTCTGTACCGCCGGGGAGTGCCAGGACGAGATCCTGTTCCACGGTCTGGAGCAGTACATTAGCCATCTTCAGGGCGACGGGCTGATCGTGCTGCATACTATCGGTAGCCACGGTCCGACCTATTATCAACGTTATCCGCCGCAGTTCAGGAAATTCACCCCGACCTGCGATACCAACGAAATCCAGACCTGCTCGCAAGAACAGCTTAAGAATACCTACGATAATACGGTACTGTACGTCGATTACATCGTCGATAAGGCGATAAAATTGCTGCAGTCGCAGCAGGATAAGTTTACTACCAGCCTGGTTTACCTCTCCGATCACGGCGAGTCGCTGGGCGAAGACGGTGTTTATCTGCACGGCCTGCCCTATGCCATTGCGCCGGAATCGCAAAAGCATGTGCCGATGCTGATCTGGCTATCGCCAGACTTTCAGCAGCGCTACCGGGTAAGTCAGGCATGCCTGCAGAAACGCGCCGCCAGCGAAGCTTTTTCGCAGGATAACCTGTTTTCAACCATGCTGGGCATCACGGGCGTACAGACCCATGTTTACCAGCCAGCCGATGATATTTTGGCCGCGTGCAAGGAGTCATAATCGATGAAAATATTAATCGTAGAGGATGATGCATTGCTGTTGCAGGGACTGATCCTGGCAATGCAGTCCGAGGGGTACGCCTGCGACGGGGTAAGCACCAGCCGGGAGGCCATGCTCAGCCTGGCGTCGGGGCACTACAGCCTTATCGTGCTCGATCTGGGGCTGCCGGATGAAGATGGCCTGAATCTCTTGCAGCGGCTGCGGCGGGAGAAGGTCTGTCTGCCGGTGTTGATCCTGACCGCCCGGGATACCGTGGAGGATCGCATCTCCGGCCTGGACGCGGGCGCAGACGACTATCTGATTAAGCCCTTTGCGCTTGAGGAGCTTAACGCCCGCATTCGGGCGCTGCTGCGTCGCCACAATAACCAGGGCGACAGTGAAATTGTCGTAGACGATCTGCGCCTGAACGTGACGACCCGCCAGGTATGGCTGGCCGGGCAATCAATGGATCTGACGCCAAAAGAGTACGCCCTGCTGTCACGGCTGATGCTCAAGGCAGGCAGCCCGGTGCATCGGGAAATTCTCTACAATGATATCTATAACTGGGATAACGAGCCGGCCACCAACACCCTTGAGGTGCATATTCATAATCTGCGGGATAAGATTGGGAAAGACCGCATCCGCACGGTGCGTGGTTTTGGCTATCAGCTGATTAAAACGGAGCAGACGACCTGATCCTATGCCAGACAAGATAAAAAAGGGGCTATTCTCTGGCCGCTGGACCCTACGCGGACGCCTTCTGCTGACCATTGGCTCGATCCTGGTGCTGTTTCAGCTCATCAGCGTCTTCTGGTTATGGCATGAGAGCAAGGAGCAGATCCAGCTGCTGGTGGAGAGTGCCATCTACAAGCACAACAACCATGCGCACATTGAACGCGAGGTGCACGAAGCGGTTGCCAGCCTGCTGGTGCCGAGCCTGTTTATCATCGGCATGGCGCTGCTGCTCTGCATGCAGGCGGTGAAGCTGATCACCCGTCCGCTGCGTGACCTACAGCAGGAGCTGGAGCTCCGCACGCCGGATAACCTGCAGCCGATTGTGCTCGACAAACCTTCAGCAGAGGTGGAAGCGGTCAGCTCAGCCATTAACCAGCTGGTGGCGCGCCTGAACCTGACGCTCGATCGCGAGCGGCTCTTTACCGCCGACGTCGCCCACGAGCTGCGTACCCCGTTAGCGGGGCTGCGCCTGCATCTGGAGCTGCTGGCGAAAAGCCACCCCTCCGTTGACGTCAGCCGCCTGATCTTACGCATCGATCAGATGACGGAGAGCGTCTCTCAGCTGCTGCAGCTGGCCCGCATGGCACAGTCGTTCTCGGCGGGTAGCTACCAGCAGGTGATGCTGATCCATGACGTGATGCTGCCTCTTCAGGATGAGCTACAGACGATGCTGAGCACCCGCCAGCAGACCCTGGCGCTGCCCAAAGGTCAAAAAGACGTGGCGGTACGCGGCGATGCCGTTCAGCTCCGCGTGCTGCTGAGAAACCTGGTGGAGAACGCCCACCGCTACAGCCCGGAGAGGAGCGTTATCACCCTCAAGCTGGAGCAGACGCCTGCTCCGGTGCTGGCGGTCGAGGATGAAGGCCCGGGCGTGGACGAAGCGAAGAGTAAAGAGCTGAGCAAAGCTTTTGTCAGGATGGACAGTCGCTACGGCGGTATTGGGCTGGGATTAAGCATCGTCAGCCGTATCGCCCAACTGCACGACGGGCAATTCTATCTACATAACCGCATACCCAAGCCCGGCGTGCGGGCCTGGGTGCGGTTTCCGCCTGTTATTTAGACAGATTATTTAGACAGATTGTTTACACAGATTAGGACGCCGCAATAAAGAGATCGCGAAGCTGATGGAGGCGGTCACGCAGCTGTGCCGCCTCTTCGAACTCCAGGTTCTGGGCGTGCTGTAACATCTGCGCTTCCAGCTCGTGGATCTTCTGCTGCAGCGCCTTCGGCGTCAGCGCCAGTTCAGACTCGTCCACCACCACCGGCGAGCGGGATTTACCGCGTCCTTTGGCTTTGGTCTTGGCAATATTCTCGCCCAGCGCCAGGATATCCACCACTTTCTTATTCAGGCCCTGCGGCGTAATGCCGTGCTCTTCGTTGTACTGCTGCTGCTTCGCCCGACGGCGCTCGGTTTCGCCAATCGCCTTCGCCATCGACGGGGTGATTTTATCCCCGTACAGGATCGCCTTGCCGTTGACGTTACGCGCCGCACGGCCGATGGTCTGGATCAGCGAGCGTTCGGAGCGCAGGAAGCCCTCTTTGTCGGCATCGAGAATCGCCACCAGCGAAACCTCTGGCATATCCAGCCCCTCACGCAGCAGGTTGATGCCCACCAGCACGTTGAACTCGCCCAGACGCAGATCGCGGATAATCTCCATACGCTCAACGGTATCGATATCCGAGTGCAGGTAGCGCACCTTCTCGCCGTGCTCTTCCAGATACTCGGTGAGATCCTCGGCCATGCGCTTGGTGAGCGTGGTGACCAGCACACGCTCGTTAATGGCGACGCGCTTGCGGATCTCCGAGAGCAGATCGTCCACCTGCGTGCCCACCGGGCGGACTTCGATAATCGGGTCAAGCAGGCCGGTCGGGCGCACCACCTGATCGACAATCTCTTCCCCGGATTTCTCCAGCTCGTAGTTGCCCGGCGTCGCCGAGACGTAGATGGTCTGCGGAGCTAAACCTTCGAACTCTTCAAACTTCATCGGACGGTTGTCCAGCGCCGACGGCAGGCGGAAGCCATACTCCACCAGCGTCTCTTTACGCGCCCGGTCGCCGCGGTACATGCCGCCAATCTGCGGAATGGTGACGTGGGACTCATCAATCACCAGCAGGCCGTCGGCAGGCAGGTAGTCAAACAGGGTCGGCGGCGCTTCGCCCGGCCCGCGCCCGGAGAGGTAGCGGGAGTAGTTCTCGATGCCCGAGCAGTAGCCCAGCTCGTTCATCATCTCCAGATCGAACTGGGTGCGCTGGGTAATACGCTGCTCTTCCAGCAGCTTGTTGTTGGCCAGCAGCGTCTTGCGCCGGTCCGCCAGCTCTACTTTGATATCTTCCATCGCCTGCACGATGCGCTCGCGCGGGGTCACGTAGTGGGTTTTCGGGTAGACGGTGTAGCGCTGAATAGTGGATTCAACGTGCCCGGTCAGCGGGTCAAACAGCGACAGGCGCTCCACCTCTTCATCAAACAGCTCAACGCGCAGCGCCACGTCGTCTGACTCCGCCGGGAAGATATCGATCACCTCGCCGCGCACGCGGAAAGTGCCGCGCTGGAAGGCCTGATCGTTACGCGTGTACTGCAGCTCCGACAGGCGGCGCAGAATATCACGCTGGTTGATGATCATACCGATGGTCAGGTGGAGCATCATTTTCAGATAGAGATCGGGATCGCCGAGGCCGTAGATGGCCGACACCGAGGCCACAACTACCACGTCGCGCCGCTCCAGCAGCGCTTTGGTCGCCGAGAGACGCATCTGCTCAATATGCTCGTTCACCGAGGCATCTTTTTCGATAAAGGTGTCTGAGCTCGGCACGTAGGCTTCCGGCTGGTAGTAGTCGTAGTAGGAGACGAAGTACTCCACGGCGTTGTCCGGGAAAAACTCCTTCATTTCGCCATACAGCTGGGCTGCCAGGGTTTTATTCGGCGCAAGCACCATTGTTGGCCGCTGCAGGTCGGCGATCACGTTGGCAACGGTAAACGTCTTCCCTGAACCGGTTACCCCGAGCAGGGTCTGGTGCGCCAGTCCGTCCTCCAGCCCCTCTTTCAGGCGGCGAATGGCTTCTGGCTGATCGCCAGAGGGACGAAAAGCGGAATTCAGTTTGAATGGTTTACTCATGAATAGCTACCTGATGAAGGAATGAGCGGGCAGGTGAGTAATTTTACTCGCGACGGTGGATTTTGCCAATAAATTATACTGGATGAAAACCCAGTAGCAGACAGGAATATCTGTGTTACATAAGGCAATTTCAAGCGCCATAAGGAAAATTTGCCCCAGGGACAGAATTAAAAACTAAAAAAAATATCTTATCCCCAGAACTTTTTGCGATTTAACATTTGTCAAGTCGGGTAGTGAAAGTTTTGTGTCAGTGGGTGACACTTTTCTTACATCCGTTGCTTTTATTCAACTTGTTGATTTTAAAATATTTATACAAAAAGCCGCGTTTCGCATCAATTCATGCCTAAGCCGCGTGCTCTCTCGCTTTGCACGCGTTTTCTAACTCTAATGCACAAGGTTATCCACAGGAATAGTGGATAACTGTCGCCAGCCCGTACCCCCTGTGACTCAGCGAAAATTGGGTTTTGCGTAACGGGTCGCAGGTAAAAAAATTTTCCCACCATTTTTTATCGCATTCAGACGCGACTGCACCATGAAAAATCAGATTTGCCCGCATCTAGCACTGTTAGCGTGCAGATGCAATAAGGCAGACCGGCGGATTAGCCGAATTTAGCGATTTTTCTTCATCTTGCTCCGAAAAACAGAGCATAACACGCTTCTGGCAAGGCTTTTGCAACATATCTTTTACAGACCAGGCCAAGGAGATGAAATGATGTTGAGCTTACGTGCAGTGAATCACTATTACGGCGATCAGCATACGCTATGGAATGTCGATCTCGATCTTATCCCTGGTACCTGCACCTGCGTCATGGGGCTGCCGGGAATGGGGAAAACCACGTTGGTCAACTGTATCTCTGGCTATCTTGCCGTGGAGAGCGGCAGCATGACCTGGCAGGAGGCCGGGGCCGCCCCCCTCAATCTGCTGCAGGTGAAGATGGAGGATCGTCCGGCAATGGGTATCGCCTGCGTGCCGCAGGACAGGCGGATCTTCTCCCAGCTAACGGTAGAGGAGAATTTACAGGTTGCCTGGCTGGCGGTAGGTGAGCACGGCAGCGCCGTCACCCGGGATATCTACGATCTCTTCCCCGAGCTGTACGCCCTGCGCCAGATAAAGGGCGCAGGGCTATCAGAAGATAACCAGCACCAGCTGGCGCTGGCCCGGGCGCTGGTGACCCATCCACGCCTGCTGATCCTTGATGAGCCGACCCGGGGGCTGGGCCAGGCCTTTATCCATAAGCTAGGCAACCTGCTGGTGCGCCTGAACCAGGATTTCGGCATGACCATCCTGCTGGCGGAGCAGCATCTGTCGTTTGTGCGCCGCGTCGCCGACCGCTTCTATCTGCTGCATCGGGGACGCAACGTGGCCCAGGGAAGCGTTACGCAGCTGGACGATCCGCTGCTTTCCCAGTGGATGACGCCGGATCTAAAGCACTGAGATCGATCCAGTGGCCTGTTTCACTCTCAGGCGAGGCGTTCTCCAGCCACGGGATCTCGCCGAGGAACGGCGCAGGCAGCATGCGCTTAAGCGTTGCCAGATACTCCGCGTGACGGTGTCCCGGCGGTACCACGTCGTTAGCCACCCAGCCTGCCAGCCGCAATCCCGCCTGCTGCACCGCCTGGGCGGTCAGCATCGCATGGTTGATGCAGCCAAGCTTAACGCCCACCACTAAAATTACCGGCAGCTGCTCCTGGGTAGCCCAGTCGGCAAAGGTCAGGGTCTCTGAGAGCGGCGTAAACCAGCCTCCGGCCCCCTCCACCAGCACCCACTCCGCCTGCGCTTCCAGTGTCCGCAATCCTGCCGAGAGCGTTTCCGCCTCGATAGGCTGCCCGAGGGCGGCGCTGACGATGTGCGGTGAGGTGGGCTCAGCAAAGGTGTATGGGTTCACGGCCTCGTAGCGCAGGGCCAGGGTACTGTTGTGCTGTAGCGCCAGCGCGTCGCTGTTGCGCAGCCCCTCCGGCGTCATCTCGCTGCCGGAGGCGACCGGTTTGTAGCCCGCGGTCTGCCGCCCCGCCAGCGCGGCGGCCTGTAACAGGGCGCAGCTGGCCACCGTTTTACCGACTTCCGTATCCGTGCCGGTAACAAAATAGCGTTCAGTCATGTTCAATGACTCCCCAAAAAAGTGAATAGGTCAGCAGGCATCTGCCCTGCTGCTGCGGCCATGCCAGTTGCAGGCGCTGAAGCTGGGCGCGGGTCAAAGGCCGGTTGTGCCTGCCAGCGTGCAGGTGCGTCGCGCCGATGCCCTTCAGCGAGCGCATAGCAGAGAGCGCATCGTCAAAGTCCAGCGTAATGCGCTCCACGCCGCACCGGCCGCGCCAGGCATTAACGGTGTCAGCCAGCGCCTCCTCCGCTAAAAATCGGTTAGCGTGCGGATGGCTGTCCACTGCCTGCCAGGCCTGATTCAGCTCCGGCAGCGATCCGCCCGCCAGCGTGGTGAAGGCCACCGCCCCGCCAGGACGCACAACGCGATGCAGCTCTTCGAGCGCCTGGCCGAGATCGTTGCACCACTGCACCGCCAGGTTGCTCCAGGCGAGATCGAACCGGGCATCGGCCAGAGGCAGCGCCTCAATGTCCGCCGCAACGTAGTGCTGGGCGGCCTGCTGGCTCTGCGCCTGTTTGAGCATCGGCAGAGAGAGGTCCAGAGCGGTCACCTCCGCGCCGGTATCGCGCCAGTAGCGGCTCATGCTGCCCGGCCCGCAGCCTGCGTCCAGCACGCACCCTGGCCTGCGTTCGCCAAGCTTTGCCAGCAGCAGGTCTGCGCTCTGGCGCTGCAGCTGCGCATGGCTGTCGTAGCTCTGCGCCGCCCGGCCAAAGGCCGCCGCCACCGCGCGCTTATTCACCTGGCTCATGCAGCACCTCCAGCAGACGATCGATATCCTCCGGCTGATGCGCCGCCGTCAGGGTCAGGCGCAGGCGCGCCGTACCGGCGGGCACGGTGGGCGGACGAATCGCCGTCGCCCAGCACCCTTTCTGCCGCAGGCGCTCCGCCAGGCTCAGCGCCCGGGCGTTATCGCCAACGATCAGCGGCTGGATGGCGCTCTGTGAATCGGTGATGCGCACCGGCAGCGATCCTGCGCCGTGGCGAAAACGCTGAATTAGCGCCGCGAGCGCCGCCCGGCGACGGTTGCCCTCCTCTCCCCGGATCACGCCCAGCGCGGCGCTGAGGGCTACGGCCTGGGCGGGAGGCATAGAGGTGCTGTAGATCAGGTGGCGGGCAAACTGTTCGAAGTAGGTAGCAACAGCTTCGCTGCACAGCACCGCCGCGCCGCTGACGCCAAAGCCTTTGCCAAAGGTGACCACCAGCAGCTCGGGCTTCACGCCCTGCCGCTGGCAGCTGCCGCGCCCCTCCTGACCGGTGACGGCGACGCCGTGGGCATCATCCACCAGCAGCCAGGCCCCGGCGTTGTGCGCCTGCTCAGCAATGGCTGCCAGCGGCGCGCTGTCGCCATCCATGCTGAAGATCCCCTCCGTTACCACCAGCTGCTGGCCGTCGCAGGGTTTATTGAGCAGCGCGGCGAGCTGATCCACATCGTTATGGGCAAAGCGCCGCAGCTGGGCCGGACTGAGACTGGCGGCCTCCAGCAGGGAGGCGTGGCTGAGCTTATCCGCCACGATGCGATCCTCTTTGCCGGTCAGGGCGGCAATCACCGCCTGGTTGGCGGCAAAGCCAGAGATAAACAGCAGCGCCCGCGGGTAGCCCAGCCAGTCGGCCAGCTCGCTCTCCAGGGCATGGTGCGCCCGGGTATAGCCGCTGACGTGCCCGGAGCCGCCGCTGCCCACGCCGTACTGCTCAGCCCCCTGCTGCCAGGCGCGAACGAGGGCTGGGTGCTGGCTTAAGCCGAGATAGTCATTGCTGGAGAAGTTGCAGTAGCGGCTATCGCCCAACGTCAGCCAGCGCCCCGCGCCCTGCTCGACCACCCGGCGCGAACGCAGGGCGTCGGCGGCTCGCCGGGCTGTTAACGCGGCATCGATGCGCTGCTGCCAGCTCATAGCGCCGCCGCGTTGTAGAACTGATCGGTGTCGGCGTTAAAGATCTGCTGCTCCAGCTGCTGCTGCTGCTCGTTATCCCCGGCCATCACGTCGGTCTGCTGCGGGTTCAGCCCAAGCTTACGGAACAGCTGGACGTCTTTATCCTCTTCTGGATTAGGCGTGGTCAGCAGCTTGCAGCCGTAGAAGATAGAGTTGGCCCCGGCCATAAAGCACATCGCCTGGGTCTGCTCGTTCATCTGCTCACGGCCAGCGGAGAGGCGCACAAAGGAGGTTGGCATCATGATGCGCGCCACGGCGATGGTGCGGATAAAATCAAAGGCGTCGACATCGTCATTGTCCGCCAGCGGCGTGCCCTTCACTTTCACCAGCATGTTGATCGGCACGCTCTCCGGCGGCGTCGGCAGGTTCGCCAGCTGCAGCAGCAGGCCCGCGCGATCCTTGACCGTTTCGCCCAGGCCAACGATACCGCCCGAACAGACCTTGATGCCCGCCTCGCGCACCTTATCCAGGGTATCGAGACGCTCCTGATAGGTACGGGTGGTGATGATGTTGCCGTAGAACTCCGGGGAGGTGTCGAGGTTGTGGTTGTAGTAGTCCAGCCCCGCCGAGGCCAGGCGTTGAGCCTGCGTTTCGTCAAGGGTGCCCAGGGTCATGCAGGCTTCGAGGCCCATCGCTTTAACGCCCTGCACCATCTGCTCCAGGTAAGGCATATCGCGCTCGTGCGGGTTCTTCCACGCGGCCCCCATGCAGAAGCGGGTCGATCCGGCGTTTTTCGCCTTGCGGGCCGAGTCCAGCACCTGCTCCACCTCCATCAGGCGCTCCGTCTCCAGTCCGGTTTTGTAGCGCGAGCTTTGCGGGCAGTATTTGCAATCTTCCGGGCAGGCCCCGGTTTTGATCGACAGCAGGGTGCTGACCTGCACCTGACGCGGGTCAAAGTGCTGGCGATGAATAGTCTGTGCTTCAAACAGCAGGTCGAGCAGCGGTTTTTCAAACAGCTCGATAACTTGCGACAGTGTCCAGCGTGCGTGGTGAGCCATAGGGGCGTCTCCAAAAGGTGTATTTAGTTCATGTTTGGGTTATGATCGTAAACCTAAATGTTTTTAATTTGGTTTACAAGTCGATTATGACCCAGGACGATCTCGCCTTTGACCGACGCCATATCTGGCACCCCTACACCTCCATGACCTCCCCGCTGCCGGTCTATCCCGTGCAGTCAGCGCAGGGCTGCGAGCTTCAGCTTGCTTCCGGCGAGCAGCTGGTTGACGGCATGTCGTCGTGGTGGGCGGCTATCCACGGCTATAACCATCCGCACCTTAATGCGGCGATGAAAACGCAGATCGATGCGATGTCGCACGTAATGTTCGGCGGCATTACCCATGCGCCAGCGGTAGCGCTCTGCCGTAAGCTGGTGGCAATGACCCCCGAGGCGCTGGAGTGCGTGTTTCTGGCCGACTCCGGTTCGGTGGCGGTAGAAGTTTCAATGAAGATGGCCCTGCAGTACTGGCAGGCGAAGGGAGAGCCGCGCCGTCGCTTCCTGACCTTCCGCCGGGGCTATCATGGCGATACCTTTGGCGCGATGTCGGCCTGCGATCCGGATAACTCTATGCACAGTCTGTGGGCGGGTTATCTGCCGGATAATCTCTTTGCCCCTGCGCCAGAGAGCCGCTTCGACGGCGAGTGGGACGAGCGGGATATTGCTGGCTTTGCCCGCCTGATGGCTGCCCATCGCCATGAGATCGCCGCCGTTATCCTTGAGCCGATCGTGCAGGGCGCAGGCGGAATGCGCCTCTACCACCCGGAGGTGCTTAAACGCATCCGCCGGATGTGCGACCGGGAGGGGATCCTGCTGATTGCCGATGAGATCGCCACCGGCTTTGGCCGCACGGGTAAACTCTTTGCCTGCGAACACGCCGGGATTACGCCGGACATTCTCTGCCTGGGCAAAGCCATGACCGGCGGGACAATGACGCTGTCGGCGACGCTTACCACCCGCGAGGTGGCTGAAACCATTAGCAACGGCGAAGCAGGCTGCTTTATGCACGGTCCGACCTTTATGGGTAATCCGCTGGCCTGCGCGGTAGCGAATGCCAGCCTCGAGCTGCTGGAGCGCGGTGAGTGGAAGGTGCAGGTTGCCGCCATCGAGGCGCAGCTGAAGCGCGAGCTGGCACCGGCAAGAGCCACTGAGACGGTGGCTGACGTACGGGTGCTGGGGGCTATCGGCGTGATCGAAACCCATCAGCCGGTAAATATGGCCGCCCTGCAGCGCTTCTTCGTTGAGCAGGGCGTCTGGATCCGCCCCTTCGGCCGGCTGATCTACCTGATGCCGCCCTACGTCATCTCAGCGGAGCAATTAAGCAAGCTAACGGACGCGGTGCTGGCGGCGGTAGCCCATCCCGCACATTTTGCGCCTTGAGAACGCACGGGCTATTCTAGCCTTAGGGTTGACAACTCACAGAGGAGCCACGATGAGACTTATCAGCCAGGATATTCGCGAGGGCGAAAAACTACATAATCGCCATGTTTTTAACGGTATGGGCTACGAAGGCGACAATATCTCTCCGCATCTGGCGTGGGACGAGGTGCCGCCGGGCTGCAAGAGCTTTGCCGTCACCTGCTACGATCCCGATGCGCCTACCGGCTCCGGCTGGTGGCACTGGGTGGTGGTGAACCTGCCAGCCGACACCCGCGTGCTGCCGCAGGGCTCCGGCTCGTCGCTGGTTCCCCTGCCCGAGGGCGCACTCGAGACCCGCACTGACTATGGCAAGGCCGGGTACGGCGGCGCAGCACCGCCGAAAGGAAGAACCCATCGCTATATCTTCACCGTCCACGCCCTGGACGTAGAGAAGCTGGACGTTGATGAAGACGCCAGCGGGGCGATGGTGGGGTTTAATATCCACTTCCACTCGCTCGATCGTGCGTCGATCACCGCTCTTTTCAGCTAGCCAACAGGTTATTGAAGCCGATTTACACAATCGGCTTCCCGTTTCGCTCAACTTAGTATAAAAAAGCAGGCTTCATAGGAATTTATTTAACTATTACGCCTGGAGTACCTCTTGAACACATTTTCGGTTTCTCGTCTGACGCTGGCCCTGGCTTTTGGCGTGACGCTGACTGCCTGCAGCTCAACGCCGCCGGATCAGCTTCCCTCAACGCAGACCGCCCCCGGTAGCGCGGCGCGTCCGGTCCTGTCCGCTAACGAAGCGCAGAACTTTGTCCCTGCTCACTACTTTGCGTCAATGGATCAGAACGCAGCGCCGTGGAGCCCGTCCGCTATTCGTCTGCCTGCGCAGCCAAACTTCGTGGTTGGCCCGGCGGGCACGGCGGGTGTGACGCACACCTCTATCCAGGCGGCAGTAGATGCAGCCATCAACAAGCATACCAGCGAGCGCCAGTACATTGCCGTTCTGCCGGGTGAGTATGAAGGCACGGTGTTTGTTCCGGCCGCACCGGGCAGCCTGACCATTTACGGTACGGGTGATAAAGCGGCAGAGGTGAAGATTGGTCTGGCTGTGGATTCCGAAATGGACGGCAACAGCTGGCGTCGTCTGGTTAATCCCGGCGGGAAATATATGCCGGGCAAACCGGCGTGGTATATGTTTGACGCCTGCCAGCGCAAAGGCAGCGCCAGCGTGGGCGTGATGTGTTCGGCGGTATTCTGGTCGCAAAATAATGGCCTGCAGCTGCAGAACCTGACCATTGAGAACAACCTCGGCGACAGCGTTGATGCCGGTAACCATCAGGCCGTGGCCCTGCGCAGCGATGGCGACAAGGTACAGATCAACAACGTCAATATTCTGGGTCGCCAGAACACCTTCTTCGTCACCAACAGCGGCGTGGATAACACCCTGCGTAACGATCGCCAGACCCGTACTCTGGTGACCAACAGCTACGTTGAAGGCGATGTGGATATCGTCGCAGGCCGCGGCGCAGTGGTGTTTGATAACACCGATTTCCGCGTAGTGAACTCCCGCACCCAGCAGGAGGCCTACGTCTTCGCGCCGGCGACGCTCTCCAATATCTATTACGGCTTCCTTGCCACCAACAGCCGCTTTACCGCAGCCGGTGACGGCGTGGCCCAGCTTGGCCGCTCGATGGACGTCGATCAGGCAACCAACGGCCAGGTCGTCATCCGCGACAGCGTGATTAACGAAGGCTTCAACATGGCCAAACCCTGGGGCGATGCCGCCATCTCTAAACGTCCGTTCTCCGGCAACACCGGCGCAGTGGACGACAAAGGCAACGTCACGCGTAACCTGAACGACGCCAGCTTCAACCGCATGTGGGAGTTCAACAACCGCGGCGTGGGCAGCCAGGTCGTCGACGCACCGAAGCAGTAACCCACCTTAATGCCCGGCGGCGCAACGCTTGCCGGGCCTATTCTGCCCTGAACATAACCCTCTACTTCTATCCTCTTAGATATTGCACGTCGTGTAACATCGATCTAGAATATTACACGTCATGTAACAGGGATAGAATCATGATTAAGTCATTCAAACACAAAGGACTGAAACAACTTTTTGAAAAAGGGATTGTTTCTGGAATTCCAGCACAGGATGCTGAGCGAATTAATGACCGCCTACAGGCTATCGACACGGCAAACGAGATTGGCGAGCTGAACCGTCAGATCTATAAGCTGCACCCGTTGAAAGGGGAGCGCGAGGGCTACTGGTCAATTACAGTACGAGCAAACTGGCGTATCACATTTCAATTTATTAACGGGAATGCGTACATTTTGAATTATGAGGATTATCACTAATGAGACAGTTTAAAATTTCCCATCCGGGCGAGATTATCGCCAGAGAGTTGGAGGATATGGGCATTAGTGGTCGCCGTTTTGCACTTAATATCGGCGTAACTCCGGCTACAGTATCGCGTTTTCTTGCCGGTAAAACTGCCATCACCCCCTCGTTGGCAATTCGTATTGCGGCCGCTCTGGGCAGTACACCTGAATTCTGGCTGCGCTTGCAGAGTGCTTACGATCTTCGACAGCTAGAAAATCAAATAGATACATCCGGAATCGTCCTGTACGGCGACAGAAATAAAGAGTCAGCAATAAGCCCAAATCATTAAATTAGGCCTACTTACTGCCACATTTGCTATCGTCCCAGGCGTTGACTATGGTGATTAGGATATCCCTTTGCAGGCGTGAGGCGTACCATGAGCTCAGCGTTTGAACACGATGTCGTCCGCAACCTAATCTGCCGCCAGGGGCGCTACCCCGATATCGCTACGCCCGAAGACTGGTACAGGGCGCTCGCCTTTACCGTCCGGGACCGCATGCTGGCGCGCTGGACCGCCTCCCTTAAAAACTATGCGCATCATCAGGTGAAGGTGGTCTGCTACCTCTCCGCCGAGTTTCTGATTGGCCCCCAGCTGGGCTCCAACCTGTTAAGCCTCAACCTGGAGGATGAAGCGCGGGACGCGATGCGCATGCTCGACCAGGATCTCGATACGCTTCTGGCCGTTGAAGAGGAGCCGGGTCTGGGCAACGGTGGGCTGGGCCGCCTGGCGGCCTGCTACCTTGACTCCCTCGCCTCGCTGGAGATCCCGGCCATTGGCTACGGTATCCGCTATGAGTTCGGTATTTTCGATCAGGATATTGTCGACGGCTGGCAGGTCGAGCGTACCGACAAGTGGCTGAGAATGGGCACGCCCTGGGAGATTGCCCGCCCCGACGTCAGCTTCTGCGTCAACTTTGGCGGATCCACCCAGATGCACACCGATGAGCGCGGGCGACTGCAGGTGCAGTGGACCCCGGCGCGGCAGGTAAAAGGCGTGGCCTATGACGTACCGGTTCAGGGCTATCGAGTCAACACCTGCAACGTGCTGCGGCTCTGGAAGAGCGAGGCGATCGAGACCTTTGACCTCGACGATTTCAACGCCGGGGACTACTACCAGGCGGTGGAGGATAAGGTGGTCTCGGAGACGCTCTCTAAGATACTCTACCCTAACGATGAGCCGGAAGCAGGCAAACGCCTGCGCCTTGCCCAGCAGTACTTCTTTGTCTCCTGCTCGCTGCAGGACATGCTGCGTCTGATGGATGTCAGCCACACGCCGGTGCAGCGCTTCGCCGATCGTTTTGCTGCCCAGCTTAATGACACCCATCCCTCCATTGCCGTTGCAGAGCTGATGCGCCTGCTGGTGGACGAACGTCTGTTACCGTGGGAGGATGCCTGGATCATCACCCGTCGCACCTTCGCCTACACTAACCACACCCTGCTGCCGGAGGCGCTTGAGACGTGGGGCCTGCCGCTAATGCAGAGCATGCTCCCACGGCTGGTAGAGATTATCTTTGAGATTAACAGGCGTCTGCTCGACGAGGTGCGACGGGCCTACCCCGGCGATGAGGCACGAGTGATACGCATGTCGCTGATCGACGAGCAAGGCAGCAAGCGCGTACGCATGGCTAATCTCGCGACGGTGGGCAGCCATCGGATCAACGGCGTAGCGGCGCTGCATTCGGATCTGCTGCGGGAGACCACGCTTCGCGACTTCGCCGAGATGTTCCCTGAACGTTTTCTTAACGTTACTAACGGCGTCACGCCCCGCCGCTTTTTAATGTTGAGCAACCCGAGCCTGGCGGAGCTGATTGATAAAACCATCGGCCTTGCCTGGCGCACGGATCTCACCCGCCTTGAGGCGTTGACGACCCATGCCGATAAGCCAGCATTCCGCAAAGCCTGGCGCGCCATCAAGCGTGAGAACAAAGCGGTACTGGCGGATCGCATCCAGCAGCGACTGGGGATCGCGGTCTCGCCGGATATGCTGTTTGATATCCAGGTCAAGCGCATTCACGAGTACAAACGCCAGCACCTTAACGTGCTCTACATCATCAGCCTCTACCGTCGTCTGTGTTGGGATCCCTCCGTGAAGATCGCCCCGCGCTGCTTTATCTTTGGCGGCAAGGCCGCGCCCGGCTATACGATGGCAAAACTGATGATCCGCCTGATTACTGGCGTGGCGGAAGTGGTGAATAACGATCCGGCGATTAACCACCGGATTAAGGTTCTGTTCTGGCCCGATTTCAATGTGCAGAATGCCCAGGCGATCTACCCGGCGGCGGATCTCTCCGAGCAGATTTCGCTGGCGGGAAAAGAGGCCTCGGGTACCGGCAACATGAAATTCATGATGAACGGCGCGCTGACCATCGGCACGCTCGACGGGGCCAACGTCGAAATTCGCCAGCAGGTGGGAGAGGAGAACTTTTTCCTTTTCGGCATGACCGCCGAGCAGGCGGAGGCGCTGAAGAGCAAGGAGTATCAGCCTGCGGGCTACGCAGAGGAGAACGTTGATCTGCGCGACGCCCTGGAGCAGATCGACCAGGGGCGCTTCTCGCGCGGCGACAGAGAGATGTTCCGCCCTCTGCTCGACAACCTGCTGTATGACGATCCCTTCCTGGTGCTGGCGGACTTTGCCGACTACGCCGCCTGCCAGCAGCGGGTTAACGACGCCTGGCATGACGAAGAGCAGTGGACGCGGATGTCGATTCTTAACACCGCCCGCTCGGGCATATTCTCTTCGGATCGGGCGATTAAAGCGTACTGCGAGCAGATCTGGCAGGCGACGCCAGAGAAGATCGATCTCTCCGATTTTGACAACTAATCCCCGGCGGCGCGGCGCTTGCCGGGGCTACAGCGAGCACGTTCCGTAGGCCGGGCAAACGCAGTGCCGCCCGGCGTTACGCTGCCAACACATTAGTGCGCGTGCACCACCACCCACATTGGCCCCTGCCCAACGGCATAGCGGCCCTTCTCCTCAAGCAGGCCCTGCTCGCCCTGGATTGCATACAGCGCGATATGGTGCGATTTCTGCCCTGCCGCAATCAGGTATTTACCGCTGTGGTCGATATTAAAGCCGCGCGGCTGGGTTTCAGTGGGCTGGAAGCCCTCCACGGCCAGCACGCTGCCATCTTCCGAAACGCTAAAGATGGTCACAATGCTGGCGGTACGGTCGCAGGTGTAGAGGTGACGCCCGTCCGGCGTAATGTGAATATCCGCCGCCCAGCGGGTATCGGCGAAGTCGGCAGGCATCATATCCAGGGTCTGCACGCACTCTATCTGACCGTGGGCATTGCTGAGCTGCCACACGTCTACCGAGCCGTTGAGTTCGTTGACGCAGTAGGCGTACTGCTGATTCGGGTGGAACGCCATATGGCGTGGACCGGCACCCTCAACGGTGGTCACTTCCGCCGGGCTCTGGGCGGTAAGCTGGCCGTTATCACCAAGGGTAAACAGGCAGATGCGATCCTGCTTCAGCGCTGGCACCCACAGGGTGGCGTTATCCGGAGAGATATTGGCCGAGTGGCATCCTTCCAGCCCCTCTACCAGGGTAGTTATCTCCCCCGGCAGACCGTCGTTGAGCGGGGTAACGCTGACGCTGCCCGCGTTGTAGGAGGCGGTAAAGAGAAAGCGACCCTGGCGATCGGTGGAGATGTGCGTCGGGCTACCGGACAGCGGCGCTTCTGCGGTAAAGGTCAGCGCACCATCTTCCGGAGCGATGCGGTAGGCCAGCACGCGAAACTCCGGGCGTACGCCAACGTAGAGAAAGCGTTTGTCTGGGCTAACCACCATCGGCTGCACCTGGCCTGGCACATCAACGACCTGCACCAGGGTCAGCGTACCTTCGTCATTCAGACGCCAGACGTGGATCTGCTGGCTCTCGGGGCTGGCGGTATAAACGGTTTGCTGCATAAGTTCTCCTTGATCGCAAAAGCAGTGAAATAGATAACCACGATAGTCTTTTTTAGCGGCGAATGCTGTATTTCTGCCCGACGTTTTGCCAGGCCCTCATGCCGGTGTACCATGCGTAACGAGTTGAATTTCATTCTCTACCTGGAACACGACATGACCTCGCGAGTTATTGCACTGGATTTAGACGGCACGCTGCTGACCCCCACAAAGACCCTGCTCCCCTCTTCACTTCAGGCGCTGGCACGCGCCAGGGAAGCGGGCTTCACACCGATCATTGTGACCGGCCGGCACCATGTTGCCATCCATCCTTTTTATCAGGCACTGGCGCTCGATACACCTGCAATTTGCTGTAACGGCACCTATTTGTATGATTATCAGGCAAAAAAGGTTATTGAGGCCGATCCGCTCCCGGTAGCCCAGGCGCTGCAACTCATTGATATGCTCAATGAGCATCAGGTTCACGCCCTGATGTATGTCGATGATGCGATGGTGTACGAGACCCCGACCGGGCACGTGCTGCGCACCCTTAACTGGGCGCAGTCCCTGCCGCCAGAGCAGCGCCCGGTCTTTACCCAGGTCGATTCGCTGGCGCAGACGGCACGTGAGGTGAATGCCGTCTGGAAGTTTGCCCTTACCGATGAAGACAGTGCCAAGCTCAACGCCTTCGCCCTTGCGGTAGAGCAGCAGCTTGGTCTGGAGTGCGAGCGCTCCTGGCACGATCAGATAGATATTGCCCGCCAGGGTAACAGCAAAGGTAAACGGCTGGCGCAGTGGGTGGCTTCCCAGGGGCTGTCAATGCAGGATGTGGTAGCTTTTGGCGATAACTTTAACGATATCAGCATGCTGCAGGCGGCAGGCATGGGCGTAGCGATGGGTAACGCGGCGGACGAGGTGAAAGCCCACGCCAACGTAGTGATTGGCGACAATACCACCGATACCATCGCCGAGTTTATCTATACCCACCTGCTGTGATCAGGTGGTAATCGAGACGCTCTTGATCTGGGCGTAGAGCCACAGGCCAGGTTTGATACCCAGCTCATCCCTGGCCCACGGGCTGATACGCGCCCAGAGCGTGCGGCTGCCCACCTCCAGCTGGACCTCAACCTGGCCCTGGTCGTCGTAGCACTGGGCCACCTTTGCCCGCAGAATATTGCGGATGCTGCTGTTGACCGGGGGCTGCAACACCAGCGAGACGTCCGACGCCTGAATACGGATGCGCAGCGCCGTCTGTAGCGGGCTATCAAGCTTATTGACCCACAGGTGCTGATCCCCGAGCGCCAGCGCGGTCATGGCATAGTGCGGATGGTGCTCCAGCACGCTCACTTTCAGCACGCTGCTCTGCTGCTCCGGCGGTAGCCACGGGTTCATCACCCGGCTGCCCCAGATATCCTCCAGATTGCCAAAGGCTTTCACCTCTCCCGCCTCCAGCACCATCACCTTATCGGCAAGATGCAGGATCTCATCCAGCGAGTGGCTGACATAGAGCATCGGAATATTAATCTCCCGCGCCAGCCGCTGCAGGTAGGGCAGCAGCTCGCGCTTGCGGGGGATATCCAGCGAGGCCAGCGGCTCGTCGAGCAGCAGCAGCTCTGGCGCAGTGAGCAGCGCCCGGCCAATCGCCACCCGCTGCTTCTCCCCGCCGGAGAGGCTGCCCGGCAGCCGGTCGAGCAGCGGCTCGATGCCCAGCAGGGCCACCAGCCGGTCGAACTGCCCGGCCATGCTTTTTGCCATGCCGTAGCGTAGGTTGCCAAGCACCTTATAGTGCGGAAAAAGGCGCGCATCCTGGAAGACGTAGCCAATTCGCCGCTTCTCCGGCGGCAGGCAGATGCCTTTTTCGGTATCGTTCAGCACCCGCTCGTTGAGCACGATGTGCCCCTGCTGCGGGCGCGTCAGGCCGCCAACGGCGTTAATTAGCGAGGTTTTTCCCGCTCCCGAAACGCCAAAAATGGCGGTGATGCCGCTGGCGGGCAACGTGGCCTCAACGTGCAGCCGGTGCGTGCCCAGCGTCTGGGTAAAATTGAGTTCCAGCATGGTCTACCTCCCCGTCCGCTCGCGGCTGATCCGCGCCAGCCACTCGGATACCAGCAGTGAAATCAGCGCCAGCACGATAGAGATCAGGCACAGCCTCGCCGCCGCGCTTTCGCCGCCGGGGGTCTGGATCAGGGTGTACATTGCCGACGGAATGGTGCGCGTTTCGCCGGGAATGTTGGAAACAAAGGTGATGGTCGCGCCAAACTCGCCAAGGGAGCGGGCAAAGGCCAGCACCGTCCCGACGATAATCCCCGGCAGGGTCAGCGGCAGCGTGATGGTCATAAAGACCCGCCAGCGCCCGGCCCCAAGGGTCCGTGCCGCCTGTTCCAGCTTGATATCGACCCCTTCCAGCGCCAGGCGAATGGCCCGCACCATCAGCGGAAACGACATCACCGCCGCCGCCAGCACCGCGCCGCGCCAGCTAAAGGCAAAGGTGAGACCAAACCAGTCGTAGAGCCACTCGCCGATAAAGCCCCGGCGGCCCATCGCAATGAGCAGCAGATAGCCTACCACCACCGGAGGCAGCACGAGGGGGAGATGCAGCAGGCTATCGAGCAGCGCTTTGCCCGGGAAGGTACAGCGTACCAGTAGCCAGGCAAAGAAGATCCCAAAGGGCAAGCTGAAGAAAACAGCCAGGGAGGAGACTTTCAGGCTCAGCAATACCGCCTGCCATTCGGGATCGGTCAATATCATTCGTGCGTCGTAAATCCGTAACGTTTAAAGATTTCAGAAGCCTGCGGGCCCTTCAGATAGTCATAAAACGCGCTAACCGTGGCGTTTTTATGCCCATCGATAATAGCCAGCGGGTATTCCACCTTTTTATGCGAATCTTCCGGGAAGGTGCCGACCACCTTTACACCCTTGCTGGCCACGGCATCGGAGCCGTAGACAATACCCAGCGGGGCTTCATTACGCTCCACCAGCGCCAGCGCGCCACGGACGTCCTCCGCCGGGGCAAGCTTCGGCGACAGCGTATCCCATGCGCCCAGCTTCTGTAACGCCTCTTTGGCGTAGATGCCCGCCGGGACATGCTCCGGATCGCCCACTGCCAGACGGCCACCCTTCAGCAGGCTAGCCCAGTTGGTTTTATCGTTAATCGCGATCTCGGCCTGGGCGCTCGCTTTTGGCGCGACCACCACCAGGCTGTTGCCAAGCAGCGTTTCACGGCTGGCGGTATCAATTGCTTTTTTATCTACCGCGTAGTCCATCCACTTCTGATCGGCAGAGATAAAGAGATCGGCAGGCGCACCCGCCTCAATCTGGCGGGCCAGCGTTGAGGAGGAGGCAAACGACGAGACTACCTTGACCTTTTTCTCTTTGGTATAGGCAGTGGCGATATCCTGCATCGCGTTAGTCAGCGACGCGGCAGCAAATACCGTGATCTTCCCCTCGTCCGCCAGGGCATGGCCCGCGAGTGAAAGGGTTAATGTCGCACCTGCTAAAAAGCGTAATCCCGAACGTGCCATATCTGACTCCTGTGAGTAACGTTATATACGCCACAATATAACGATAACCCTCGGGTTTTTACAGGAATAATTTGTACCGTTTAAGCAGTACCCCTCTGTAAAACAGATATCGGCAACGGATAAAAAAGCTTGAATAGCAAAACGCCCGCAAAGGCGGGCGTTTTTGGAAAACTAGCGGGACTCTCTGGACCGGTCTTTGTGGCCGATGCCGGAAAAGATGTTGAACACTTCACCGAGGCCGTAGATTGCTCCCAGAATAATGGCCATCACCACGGGTACCATGATCACCGCGAATAACAGACTTTTCAATAACTCTAACATGGTCTACTCCAGATATAGTGAAGTTATCATTCTAACCTGGTGGCACAGAATTACACGTCCCTTTTGTGCGATGCCCCTTGCAGCCGTGCGCAATTAGGTCACAATAATCCTTTTGCAAGGATTGACTATGCAGGCTGAAATCCTCCTTACCCTTCGGCTCCAGCAGCGGCTATTTGCCGATCCCAGACGCATCACCCTTCTCAAACAGATAGAACAGACCGGCTCCATTAGCCAGGGGGCGAAGAACGCCGGCATCAGCTATAAAAGTGCCTGGGACGCCATCAACGAGATGAACCAGCTCAGCGAGCAGACGCTGGTTGACCGCGCGACGGGTGGCAAAGGCGGCGGTGGCGCGCAGCTTACGCGCTACGGTCAGCGGCTGATTCAGCTCTACGAGCTGCTGGCGCAGATCCAGCAGAAAGCTTTCGACGTGCTCAGCGACGACGATGCCCTCCCCCTCAACAGCCTGCTGGCGGCCATCTCCCGTTTCTCGTTGCAGACCAGCGCGCGTAACCAGTGGTTCGGCACGGTCACCGGCCGGGATCGCGCCCAGGTTCAGCAGCACGTCGACGTTCTGCTCGCCGACGGCACCACCCGGCTGAAGGTCGCCCTGACCGCCCGCAGCGGCGAACGTCTCGGGCTGGACGAGGGCAAAGAGGTGCTGGTGCTGTTAAAAGCGCCGTGGGTGAATATTACCCAGGATAGCGCCGCTGCCGCCGGAGCCGATAATCAGCTGCCGGGACGCATCAGCCATATTGAGCACGGCGAAGCGCAGAGTGAAGTGCTGATGACCCTGCCGGATGGCCAGACGCTGTGCGCCACCCTTGCGCGCGAGCAGGCGGACCGGCTGGCACCAGAGAGCGAAGCGATCGCCTACTTCAGCGCTGACCGGGTTATCATCGCTACCCTCTGCTAAGCCGCTGGCATTGACAATCCTGTCGACAGCACGTATCTCTGTGCACTACTGCTGCAAAAAATGGGATACGTCATGTCGTTATTGCATATTTCGCAAGGCACGTTTCGTCTTAGCGATACACGCACGCTCGCTATCAGCGACCTCACGCTGCGCGCCGGTGAAAGCTGGGCCTTTGTCGGCACCAACGGCAGCGGCAAATCGGCCCTCGCCAGGGCGCTGGCCGGTGAGCTTACCCTCCTGAAAGGCACCCGGGAGAGCACCTTTACCCGTGTCACCCGCCTCTCCTTTGAGCAGCTGCAGAAGCTGGTCAGCGACGAGTGGCAGCGGAATAATACCGATCTGCTCAGCCCCGGCGAAGAGGATACTGGCCGCACCACGGCACAGATTATCCAGGATGAGGTGAAAGATCCGGCGCGCTGTGCCGATCTGGCCGCCCGCTTTGGCATTACCGCCCTGCTCGATCGCCGCTTTAAGTACCTCTCTACCGGCGAGACGCGCAAGACCCTGCTGTGTCAGGCGCTGATGACCGATCCTGAGCTACTGATTTTGGACGAGCCTTTTGACGGACTGGACGTCGCCTCCCGCGCCCAGCTGGCGGATCTGCTGGGTCAGCTCAATGCCCAGGGCATCACCCTCGCGCTGGTGCTTAACCGCTTCGATGAGATCCCGGATTTTGTCGAGAACGCCGGGGTGCTGGTGGACTGCACCCTGAGCGAGACCGGCGCGAAGCAGGCCCTGCTGGAGCAGGCGCTCATTGCCCAGCTGGCCCACAGCGAGACGCTGGCGGGCATGGCTCTGCCGCCGCCGGATGCGTCCCCGGCCCATCACCTGCTGGCCGCGAATGCCCCGCGCATTGTGCTTAACGATGGCGTGGTCTCCTACAACGATCGGCCCATCATTAACCACCTGAGCTGGACCGTGAACCCCGGCGAGCACTGGCAGATTATCGGCCCCAACGGCGCGGGCAAATCGACCCTGCTCAACCTGATTACCGGCGATCATCCGCAGGGCTACAGCAACGATCTGACCCTGTTTGGCATCCGCCGGGGCAGCGGCGAGACCATTTGGGATATCAAGAAACATATCGGCTACGTTAGCAGCAGCCTGCACCTGGAGTACCGGGTCAGCACCACGGTGCGTAACGTGATCCTCTCTGGCTATTTTGACTCGATTGGTATCTACCAGGCAGTGTCGGATAAGCAGCAGAAGCTGGCCCAAAGCTGGCTGGATATTCTGGGCATCGATGCCCGTACCGCCGATGCCCCCTTCCATAGTCTCTCATGGGGACAGCAGCGGCTGGCCTTGATTGTCAGGGCGCTGGTGAAGCACCCTACCCTGCTGATCCTCGACGAGCCCCTACAGGGGCTGGATCCCCTTAACCGCCAGCTGATCCGCCGCTTTGTTGACGTGCTGATAGGCCAGGGTGAAACTCAGCTGCTGTTTGTCTCCCACCACGCCCAGGACGCTCCCGCCTGCATTACCCACCGGCTGCATTTTGTCCCTGAGGGTGATAGCTACGGCTATCGTATCGACCATCCGGCCTAAGCCGTTTGGCTGACATTTTTCAGACCAGGCGCATAAGAGCGCTTTAATTGCTTGATATTACTTAGCATTTAAAGCGCAATTCCCGCTGCGATCTTTTAGTGTAAGCGATTCCACTACTTTCGTTCATGTCACACTTTTTACATCTCTGTTATGCTATCGTTATTAGATAACATATGGTTAATGGAGCCAAATATGCGAGTTCTGGTTACAGGTGGTAGCGGTTACATTGGCAGTCATACCTGCGTACAGCTGTTACAAAACGGTCATGACGTCGTTATTCTCGACAACCTCTGCAACAGTAAGCACAGCGTACTGCCGGTGATCGCCCGACTGGGCGGTAAAGAGGCCACCTTTATCGAGGGCGATATCCGTAACGAAGCGCTGCTGACCGACCTGCTTCGCGAGCAGGCTATCGACACGGTGATCCACTTTGCTGGCCTGAAGGCCGTTGGCGAATCCGTGGCGAAGCCGCTGGAGTATTACGATAATAACGTGAACGGCACCCTGCGCCTGGTCGCTGCCATGCGCGCGGCTAACGTCAAAAACCTTATCTTTAGCTCCTCGGCCACCGTCTACGGCGACCAGCCGAAGATCCCGTACGTTGAGAGCTTCCCTACCGGTACGCCGCAAAGCCCCTACGGCAAGAGCAAGCTGATGGTAGAGCAGATCCTCACCGACCTGCAAAAAGCCGATCCCGAGTGGAGCATTGCTCTGCTGCGCTACTTCAACCCGGTGGGCGCGCATCCGTCGGGCGATATGGGTGAAGATCCGCAGGGTATCCCCAATAACCTGATGCCCTACATCGCGCAGGTGGCGGTAGGCCGCCGCGAGTCGCTGGCTATCTTTGGCAACGACTACCCGACCGAAGACGGCACCGGCGTGCGCGACTATATCCACGTGATGGATCTGGCCGACGGCCACGTGGCCGCGATGCAGACGCTGGCAGGTAAAGCCGGGGTACATATCTATAACCTGGGCGCAGGCGTCGGCAGCAGCGTGCTGGACGTGGTCAACGCCTTCAGCAAAGCCTGCGGCAAGCCCATTACCTATCACTTTGCTCCGCGTCGCGAGGGCGATCTGCCGGCCTACTGGGCTGACGCCAGCCGCGCCGATAAAGAGCTGAACTGGCGGGTGACCCGCTCTCTCGATGAGATGGCGCAGGACACCTGGCGCTGGCAGTCCCGTCACCCGCAGGGCTATGCGGATTAAGGAGGATCCTATGACACAGTTTAACCCGGTCGATCACCCCCATCGCCGATACAATCCGCTGACCGGACAGTGGATCCTGGTTTCGCCCCATCGTGCCAAGCGTCCGTGGCAGGGCGCGCAGGAGACGCCGTCCCAGCAGACCCTGCCAGCGCACGATCCCGACTGCTTCCTCTGCCCCGGCAATACCCGCGTGACCGGTGATAAAAACCCGGATTATACCGGCACCTTTGTGTTCACCAACGACTTTGCCGCGTTGATGAGCGATACGCCGGATGCACCGGAGAGCGACGATCCGCTGATGCGCTGCCAGAGCGCCCGCGGCGTCAGCCGGGTGATCTGCTTCTCCCCGGATCACAGCAAAACCCTGCCGGAGCTGAGCCTCCCGGCGCTGGAAGAGGTCGTCCAGACCTGGCAGGCGCAGACCGCCGAGCTGGGTGAAACCTATCCCTGGGTGCAGGTGTTCGAAAATAAAGGGGCGGCGATGGGCTGTTCTAACCCCCATCCGCACGGCCAGGTGTGGGCCAACAGCTTCCTGCCCAATGAGATTGAGCGGGAAGACCGCCTGCAGCGAGACTATTTTGCCGCTAACGGTGCGCCAATGCTGCTGGACTACGTCAAGCGCGAGCAGGCCGACGGTAGCCGTACCGTGGTCGAGACCGAGCACTGGCTGGCGGTGGTGCCCTACTGGGCGGCCTGGCCGTTTGAGACGCTGCTGCTGCCGAAAGCCCCGGTGCTGCGCATTACCGATCTCAGCGACGACCAGCGCAGCGACCTCGCTCTGGCCCTGAAAAAATTAACCAGCCGCTATGACAACCTGTTCCAGTGCTCCTTCCCCTACTCAATGGGCTGGCACGGGGCACCGTTTAACGGCGAAGAGAATTCACACTGGCAGCTGCACGCCCACTTCTATCCGCCGCTGCTGCGCTCCGCCACGGTGCGCAAGTTTATGGTCGGCTATGAGATGCTGGCGGAGACCCAGCGCGATCTCACGGCGGAACAGGCCGCCGAGCGCCTGCGGGCGGTCAGTGATATCCATTTTCGCGAATCAGGAGTTTAACCATGAGTCTGAAAGAAAAAACGCAATCTCTGTTTGCTGAGAAGTTCGGCTACCCTGCCACGCATACGTTTCAGGCTCCGGGCCGCGTCAACCTGATCGGCGAGCATACCGACTATAACGACGGCTTCGTGCTGCCGTGCGCCATCGACTACCAGACGGTGATTAGCGCCGCGCCGCGTACGGATCGCACCGTGCGCGTTATCGCCGCCGACTACGACAACCAGACCGACGCGTTCTCTCTCGATGCGCCGATCCTCGCTCACGACAGCCAGCAGTGGTCAAACTACGTCCGTGGCGTGGTGAAGCATCTGCTTAATCGCGATAAAAGCTTTGGCGGGGCGGATCTGGTGATCAGCGGTAACGTGCCGCAGGGCGCGGGCTTAAGCTCGTCGGCCTCGCTGGAGGTCGCCGTGGGTACGGTCTTCCAGCAGCTCTATCACCTGCCGCTGGACGGGGCGCAGATCGCCCTCAATGGTCAGGAGGCAGAAAACCAGTTTGTCGGCTGCAACTGCGGCATTATGGATCAGCTGATCTCTGCTCTTGGCAAAAAAGATCATGCTCTGCTGCTCGACTGCCGTACGCTGGGCACCCGCGCGGTCTCCATGCCGCAGGGCGTGGCGGTGATCATCATCAACAGCAATTTCAAACGCACCCTGGTCGGCAGCGAGTACAACACCCGCCGCGAGCAGTGTGAAACCGGGGCGCGCTTCTTCCAGCAGCCTGCCCTGCGCGACGTCTCCCTGGAGCAGTTCAACGCCGTGGCCAACGAGCTGGATCCGCTCGTTGCCAAACGCGTGCGCCACGTACTGACTGAAAACCAGCGTACGGTTGAAGCAGCCGACGCGCTGGAGAGAGGCGATCTGCAGCGGATGGGCGAGCTGATGGCCGCCTCCCACGCCTCTATGCGCGATGATTTCGAGATCACCGTGCCGCAGATCGATACCCTGGTAGAGATTGTTAAGGAGACCATCGGCGACAAAGGCGGCGTGCGCATGACCGGTGGCGGCTTCGGCGGCTGCATCGTGGCGCTGGTGCCGGAAGAGCTGGTTTCCCAGGTTCAGGAGGCGGTGGCGGCACAGTATGAAGCCAAAACCGGTATCAAAGAGACCTTCTACGTCTGCAAAGCATCAGAGGGGGCCGGACAGTGCTAAACGAAACCCCTGCGCTGGCCCCGGACGGGCTGGCATACCGCTTAATCACCCTGCGCAACGGCGCGGGGATGGTGGTTACCCTCATGGACTGGGGCGCAACCCTGCTCTCCGCTCGCGTGCCGATGTCGGACGGCTCAGTGCGTGAAACGCTTTTAGGCTGTAACACCCCCCAGCGCTACGTGGAGCAGACCGCCTACCTGGGCGCGTCGGTGGGCCGCTACGCCAACCGCATCGCCAAAAGCCGCTTCACCCTCGACGGGCAGAGCTACTCGCTGCTGCCGAGCCAGGGTGAAAACCAGCTTCACGGCGGGCCGGAAGGCTTTGATAAACGCCGCTGGCGTATCGTGCGTAAGAACGACAGCGAAGCGCTGCTGAGCCTGACCTCCCCCGACGGTGACCAGGGTTACCCTGGCAACCTGAATGCCAGCGCCCTCTTCCGCCTGACGGAGGATAACCGCATCTCGATTGAGTACCGCGCCACCGTGGATAAGCCCTGCCCGGTAAACCTGACCAATCACGCCTACTTTAACCTTAACGGCGTGCAGTCGGACGTGCGCGACCACCAGCTGCAGCTGCTGGCCGATGCGTACCTGCCGGTAGATGAAACCGGTATCCCTTACCAGGGAGTGAAGGCGGTTGATGGCACTAGCTTCGACTTCCGTCAGCCGAAAACCATCGCGGATGATTTTTTACAGGATGAGGATCAGCGGAAGGTTAAGGGGTACGATCACGCTTTCCTGCTGCAGGCGAACGGTGATGTCAGCCAGCCCGCGGCACACCTCTGGTCGGCGGACAGGAAGCTACAGATGAGCGTCTACACCACTGCTCCGGCGCTGCAGTTCTACTCCGGCAACTATCTTGAAGGCACGCCTGCCCGCGAACAGGGCGAGTACAGCGCGTATCAGGGGCTGGCGCTGGAGAGCGAGTTCCTGCCGGATAGCCCGAACCATCCGGAGTATCCGCAGCCTGACGCCATCCTGCGCCCCGGCGCGGAGTACGTGAGCCTGACCGAGTATCAGTTTATTCCGCAATAGTTGGATACGCCCGGCGGCGCTGCGCTTGCCGGGCCTACAGGCAAATATTTGCCCATCCTGCTGAAATAAGCACCGTTTGCCGACAAAATCCTAACCCCGATTTCACAAGCACCTTACACTACGCCACTATTTTCGCTATGGTAATGGTTATGCGTTGCTGCTGGCGTCGCCACGGCAATATAATGAGAATTGTTATTATTCAATCAGGTTTATTAAGGAGAGAGTATGGCTGTTACTAAGCTCGTTCTGGTTCGTCATGGCGAAAGCCAGTGGAACAACGAAAACCGCTTCACCGGCTGGTACGATGTTGACCTGTCCGAGAAAGGCGTGAGCGAAGCAAAATCAGCAGGTAAGCTGCTGAAAGAAGAAGGCTTCAGCTTTGATTTTGCCTACACTTCCGTGCTGAAACGCGCCATCCACACCCTGTGGAACGTCCTTGATGAACTCGATCAGGCCTGGCTGCCGGTAGAGAAGTCCTGGAAACTGAACGAGCGTCACTACGGTGCGCTGCAGGGCTTGAACAAAGCCGAAACCGCTGAGAAGTACGGTGACGAGCAGGTTAAGCAGTGGCGTCGTGGCTTCGCGGTGACGCCGCCGGCGCTGACCAAAGACGACGAGCGCTTCCCGGGCCACGATCCGCGTTACGCATCTCTGACCGAGCAGGAGCTGCCGCTGACCGAGAGCCTGGCGCTGACCATCGATCGCGTGATCCCTTACTGGAATGAAACCATTCTGCCGCGCCTGAAAAGCGGCGAGCGCGTGATCATTGCCGCTCACGGTAACTCCCTGCGTGCGCTGGTGAAGTACCTGGACGACATGGGTGAAGATGAGATCCTTGAGCTGAACATCCCGACCGGCGTACCGCTGGTGTACGAGTTCGACGAAAACTTCAAGCCGATCAAACACTACTATCTGGGCAACGCTGACGAAATCGCTGCAAAAGCGGCGGCGGTAGCGAACCAGGGTAAAGCGAAGTAATTTAAGATTGCCCGGCGGCATTAGGCTGCCGGGCATAATTATCAACCGCGACGCGCTTTCACCGCGTTAGCCAGCTGACGCAGAATAGTGTCGGTATCTTCCCAGCCAATGCAGGCATCCGTCACGCTCTTGCCATAGACCAGCGGCTCACCGCTCTCCAGGCTCTGGTTGCCCTCTACCAGATGGCTCTCAATCATCACGCCAATTATCGCTTTCTCCCCACCAGCGATCTGCTGACAGACATCTTCACCCACGGTCATCTGCTTCTTGAACTGCTTGCTGGAGTTAGCGTGGCTGAAGTCGATCATCACCTGCGGTGCCAGCCCGGCTTTTTCCAGCCCCTGCTTCACCTCTGCCACGTGCTTCGCACTGTAGTTCGGCTCTTTGCCGCCGCGCAGAATGATATGGCAGTCGCCGTTGCCGCTGGTATTCACAATGGCCGAGTGGCCCCACTTGGTGACGGAGAGGAAGCAGTGCGGCGCCCCGGCTGCGTTGATCGCGTCAATCGCCACCTTAATGGTGCCATCGGTACCGTTTTTGAAACCTACCGGGCAGGAGAGCCCGGACGCCAGCTCGCGATGCACCTGAGATTCGGTGGTGCGTGCGCCAATTGCCCCCCAGCTCATCAGATCGGCAACGTACTGCGGGGTGATCATATCAAGGAACTCCCCCGCCGCTGGCAGGCCGCTGTCGTTAATCTCCAGCAGCAGCTTGCGGGCGATGCGCAGGCCGTCATTGATCTGGAAACTGTTATCCATATGCGGATCGTTTATCAGCCCTTTCCAGCCCACGGTGGTACGCGGCTTTTCAAAATAGACGCGCATCACGATCTCCAGCTCACCCTTTAGCTCTTCACGCAGGGTCAGCAGGCGGGCGGCGTACTCTTTGGCCGCCGCCGGATCGTGAATGGAGCAGGGTCCGATTACGACCAGCAGACGATCGTCACTGCCTTTGAGGATCTTATGAATAGCCTTACGGGCATGAGACACCGTGTTGGCTGCGGTCTCGGTCGCCGGGAACTTCTCCAGCAGTGCGACAGGGGGTAACAGTTCGTTAATCTCTTTAATGCGTAAATCGTCGTTCTGATAATTCATGATCGTTCCAGCGTTTGCCATACTTATGTCAGAGAGTGCAATCCCTCCAATCTAACGGCTCGGTCAGGAACTGTAAACGCACTTTTACACTCAATACGGAATATTCCTGAAAAGTGATAAAAAAGGGTTACCCGCTAGCGAACGCTGGCAACGTGACTAAACTTTTTACCTGTAACCACTTTGTTTTTATTTTTTATCCAGATTCCATTCTGCCTTTTCGGTAAGAAGTGGCATCTTTCACTACTGAGCGAATAATCCGTTTCGCATCTGCACTGTTGGATATCGCTATCCAATGTAATGACGAGAACAGGAGCACGATTATGAAAATGAATAAACTGGCCACAATTTTACTGACGACTACCCTGACTCTGGCTAGCGGCGCAGCACTCGCAGCATCTAACAGCAACGGTGCAGCCAATGCTGCTGCAGACGCCGGGGCCGTAGCACCGGGCGCTAAACAGAATCTGCAGCCTAATCACGTTAACAACAACGACATCAATACCGGCAACACCAACGCAGCAACCGGCTCTACCGGAACTAACACGACCGGCACAACCGGTACTGCAACCGGTGGCGCTACCGGTACGGGTAACACCTCCAGCGGCGGCATGCTGCACTCCAACGGCGGAGCGTCAACCAGCGCCGACGGCCAGCATATGGATAAAGACGACATCCATAAAAACAGCATGTGTAAAGACGGCCGTTGCCCGGACGTGAATAAAAAAGTTGAAACCGGTGACGGTATGAATAACGACGTTGATACCAAAACTGATGGTACTTCGCAGTAATCACGTTGTTATGCAATATGAGGAGAGCTACGGCTCTCCTTATTTTTTTGTGGCGAGGAAATAAAAATCTGTAATGATGTAAGCCGCTGAGAATAGTTAAAATGGAATAAGACTCATGGCGCATAACCACTCACACGCTTCCCCCTCTGAACACCATGATGGCAATGCCCGTCGACTGCTGCTGGCCTTTAGCGTTACCGCCCTGTTTATGGTGGTCGAAGTTATTGGTGGCCTACTCTCCGGCTCGCTGGCGCTGCTGGCCGATGCCGGTCATATGCTCACCGATGCGGCCGCCCTGCTCTTCGCCCTGCTTGCCGTACATTTTGCCCGTCGGCCGCCGACCACGCATCGTACCTTCGGCTGGCTACGCCTCACCACACTGGCGGCATTTGTTAATGCTCTGGCGCTGGTCGCCATCACCTTTATGATTGTCTGGGAAGCCATTGTGCGCTTCTATCATCCGCAGCCGGTGGCGGGCTCTACTATGCTGGCCATTGCCATCGCGGGCCTGGTCGCCAATATCGTTTCATTCTGGATCCTGCATCGCGGTAGCGAAGAGAAGAACCTGAACGTACGGGCGGCGGCGCTGCATGTTCTGGGAGACCTGCTTGGCTCCGTAGGGGCGATTGTAGCGGCGCTGGTGATCCTCTGGACGGGCTGGACCCCCGTTGACCCCATACTCTCGGTCCTTGTCTCCTGTCTGGTGCTACGCAGCGCATGGAAACTGCTTAAGGAGAGCGTGAACGAACTGCTCGAGGGCGCGCCGCTATCGCTGGACATTGGCGCGCTGCGACGCCATCTGCGCCGCGACGTGCCGGAGGTGCGCGACGTGCACCATGTGCACGTCTGGACGGTGGGAGAGAAGTCGATAATGACGCTGCACGTGCAGGTTATTCCCCCGCACGATCATGATGCGCTGCTGGAACGCATCCAGCACTTCCTGATCCATCATTATGAGATTTCACACGTGACGATCCAGATGGAGTACCGCCCCTGCAGCGGCCCGGAGTGCAATCTCAATACCCTGCCCTCCGGCCACGCCCACCATCATCACCACTAGCCAACCAGCGCGCGTGAGCCTCGTTCGCGCGCGCTGTTGATCCACATCCGGCTGCCGTTTAGGGCAATAAAGGTGAGGATCAGATACTCCAGCGACATCGCGTAAACGCCCTGCAGGGCAAAAATCACCACGCTAATCACGTTAACCACCACCCACAGCAGCCAGTTCTCGACATATTTGCGGGTCATTAGCACCATCGCCACAATCGACAGCACCATCAGGCAGGCGTCCCAGAACGGGAATGCATCGGGCTGTAGCGCCGGCATCGCCACGCTTAAACCCAGCGCCTGCATAATAGAGACCGCAATGCGGGTCAGAAAAGTGAACACCGGATCGATAAACAGGGTCATCAAACCAATCGCCAGAGCGCAAATCACCAACCAGACGATTGCCTTAGCGCGCGGCAACCAGCGAATTTGCAGCACGGCCTCGTTCTGCGTCGTTTGTCGCGACCAGGCGTACCAGCCGTAGATATTGGCGGCAAAAAAGAAGAGCTGCAGCAGCAGGCTGGCGTAGAGCTGGATCTGGAAAAAGATCACTGCAAACAGCGTCACGTTGATTAAGCCAAAAGCGTAGTTGCTGATCTTCTCCAGGCTGGCAAGCCAGATGCACAGTAGCCCGGCGAGGGTGCCAACCGCTTCGATCCACGAGAGATCGTAGCCGCCAGCCCCCAGCGGAATGTGGACCAGAATATTCTGCGTACTAAAAAAATCCATTTTTGCCCCGAGTAGCGAAAAGTGAAATTGTCTTAACAATCATAGCCGTTATCTAACCGCACGTAATTAACGCAGCGTTGCGGCAAAATCCAGCATCCGGTTAAGCGGCAGCAGCGCCCCCTCACGCAGTGTTGCGTCGACATGGATCTCGTGCAGCGCCCCACCCTGCTCCAGCCCCTCTGCGATAGCCTGCAGACCGTTCATGGCCATCCACGGGCAGTGCGCGCAGCTGCGGCAGGTTGCGCCCTCACCGGCGGTAGGCGCTTCCAGCAACGCTTTCCCCGGAACAGCCTGCTGCATTTTGTAAAAGATACCGCGATCGGTGGCGACAATAAGCTGCGGGTGCGGCAGCGTTTTGGCCGCATTGATGAGCTGGCTGGTCGATCCCACGGCGTCCGCCATATTTACCACCGCCTGCGGTGACTCAGGGTGAACGAGAACGGCCGCGTTGGGATAGAGGGCCTTCATGCGGGCCAGCGCCTGCGTTTTAAACTCGTCATGGACGATGCAGGCCCCCTGCCAGCAAAGAATATCCGCCCCGGTCTGCTTCTGTACGTAGCTGCCGAGATGGCGATCCGGCGCCCATATAATTTTCTCGCCAAGGCTATCGAGATGCTCAATCAGCTCGACGGCGATGCTCGAGGTGACTACCCAGTCTGCTCGCGCCTTAACTGCGGCGGAGGTGTTGGCGTAGACCACGACGGTACGGTCCGGGTGCGCATCGCAGAAGGCGTTGAACTCTTCAATGGGGCAGCCAAGGTCGAGGGAGCACTCAGCCTCGAGCGTGGGCATAAGAATGGTTTTTTCCGGGCTGAGGATCTTAGCGGTCTCGCCCATAAAGCGCACACCTGCCACCAGCAGCGTGGAAGCAGGATGTTTGGCACCGAAGCGCGCCATCTCCAGCGAATCGGAGATGCAGCCGCCGGTCTCCTCCGCAAGCTGCTGGATCTCGGGATCGGTATAGTAGTGGGCCACCATCACCGCATCCCGCTCCTTTAGCACTCTTTTGATCTTTTCGCGGTAAAATGCCTTTTCGTCGGGGCTCAGCGGGCGTGGCTTCGGTGGGAAGGGATAGATCGCGGTTTCAGGATCGAACATTACGCTCATCATGCTTTCTCGTTTTGCTGACTTAACAATAATGCCCGTGCCTGCTGTCACTGACTAAGGAAAAGGCATTTGAGTTTTATATACTAAACAAGATAGCGGATTGTAGAGTAAAAGTCACAACAAATAGGCGTGAGATCGCTATGTCGGGCGGCGCTTCGCTTGCCCGACCTACACAGCTATGCAGACGATGATAAACCGTAGGCCGGGTAAGCGCAGCGCCACCCGGCATCGTATCGCAGAAAGCAAAAAAGCGCCTTTAGGGCGCTTTTTTACATTGGTGGGTCGTGCAGGATGACTCGGCTTCGCCTCGCCCTTCGGGCCGTTGCTAAAGCAACGTTATCCTTCACGTTCAACATCTATTTTTTATGTTGAAATTGGTGGGTCGTGCAGGATGACTCGCTTCGCTCGCCCTCCGGGCCGTCGCCGCAAGCGGCTCCGTTGTCTCACTACGTTCGACTCGAACCTGCGGCAGGTTCGAATCTTTTGAAAACGGCAGATAGCAAAAAAGCGCCTTTAGGGCGCTTTTTTGCATTGGTGGGTCGTGCAGGATTCGAACCTGCGACCAATTGATTAAAAGTCAACTGCTCTACCAACTGAGCTAACGACCCCTTTTGGGGAACTCTCTTCGAAGTGGTGGGTCGTGCAGGATTCGAACCTGCGACCAATTGATTAAAAGTCAACTGCTCTACCAACTGAGCTAACGACCCATTCGGGTGCTGACTTCGAAGATTATTTTACTCGGTACCAACAGAAATTGGTGGGTCGTGCAGGATGACTCGGCTTCGCCTCGCCCTACGGGCCGTTGCTATCGCAACGTTATCCTTCACGTTTTACTATCGTGTTCCACCAGAACGATTGGTGGGTCGTGCAGGATTCGAACCTGCGACCAATTGATTAAAAGTCAACTGC
>NZ_DAMBWA010000017.1:33466-90671 GCF_032052675.1 Pseudescherichia sp. | reverse complement strand
TTTTCGCTTTTCTCTGGCAGAACTTCCGGAGAAGTCCCGCTGACCCGGCGGCTTGCTTGCCGTTGTTCCGTGTCAGTGGTGGCGCATTATAGGGAGTTATTCGGCGCTGACAAGCGTTAAATGCAAAAAACTTTTCAAGCGCTCAATTTGCAGACTTTATGCCTGCTTTGCCACCGATTTGCTGGTTAATTGTGCGATTTCGCGCGCAAATTCGCTTACGCGTGACCAGTCGGTGTAGACCACCTCTTTACGCGTATCTGTTTCTCCCCCGGTCATCTTCATAATCAGGCGGATCATGATCCGGTCGTACCAGGTATAACGTGGGTAGCGCAGGGCACCGGCAAACACCGCGCAGCGATCCGGCTGCCACGGCGAGTTCATTAAAAACTTACGCGTATAGCTATTGGTTTGCGGTGAACTCTTCTCTGGTTTGCGCGCCACAAGATTTACAGCGTAAAAAGCGCTGGGCAGCGCATTAAGGTGCTGCAGATGCTTTTTCACAAAACGGTCCACGGCAGGATGAAAGTGACCGTAGCGAATTGAGGCGCCGATAACCACGCGGTCATACGCCTCCCAGGCAATAGATTCAGTACGGTTAAGGTTAACCACATCGGAATAGACGCCCAGTTCGTTCAGCTCGGAGGCGATACTGGAGGCAATCTCACGGGTTTGCCCATCGCGGGTGGAGAATAGAATCAACGTTTTCATAGCGTGTTCCCTTATTCGCGCCAGAACGTTGGGGTAAAGAGCACCAGCAACGTAAAGACTTCAAGACGACCAAAAAGCATATTAGCGATGAGGATCCACTTCGCCACCGGATTCATACTGGCAAAGTTATCCGCCACGACCCCAAGACCCGGCCCAAGGTTGTTCAGCGTAGCGACCACGGAGGCAAAGGCAGAGAAGTCATCTACGCCCGTAGCGATAATCGCCAGCATACTCACGATAAAGACCAGTGCATAAGCAGAGAAGAACCCCCACACCGCCTCAAGGATACGCTCCGGCAGCGCGCGGTTCCCCAGCTTGATGCTGTACACCGCGTTAGGGTGCACCAGCCGTTTCAGCTCGCGGTTACCCTGTTTAAACAGCAGCAGGATACGAATGACCTTCAGCCCACCGCCGGTTGACCCCGCCATGCCGCCGATAAACGCCGAGCAGAGCAGGAGCACCGGCAGGAACAGCGGCCAGCGTGCAATGCTGTCGGTAGTAAAGCCGGCGGTCGTTGCCATCGACACCACCTGGAAGAACGCCTGGTTTAGCGTAGTCACCGCTGAGTTATAGACATCGTGGAACCAGAGTACCAGGGTGCAGATCACTACCAGCGTCAGCTGCACGCCGATGAACATCCTGAACTCGGGATCGCGCCAGTAGACCTTCAGGTTCCGCCCGCTCAGCAGGGAGAAGTGCAGGCCATAGTTACAGCCGGAGATCAGCAGGAAGATAGCAATAATGGTGTTAATCGTTGGGCTATCAAAATAGCCAACGCTGGCATCATGGGTGGAGAATCCACCGATGGCGATGGTCGCAAAGCTGTGGCCAATGGCATCAAACGCCGGCATACCCGCGAACCAGAGCGCCAGCGCGCAGGCTACGGTCAGCAGCACATAGATAAGCCACAGCGTCTTTGCCGTCTCGGCAATACGCGGGCGCATCTTGTTATCCTTCAGCGGGCCAGGCATCTCTGCACGATAGAGCTGCATCCCCCCGACGCCAAGGATAGGAAGAATAGCCACGGCCAGCACAATGATCCCCATCCCGCCAAACCACTGCAGCATCTGACGATAGAAGAGAATACCGTGCGGTAAGGTATCCAGCCCCACCAGCGTGGTTGCCCCCGTGGTCGTCAGGCCGGAAAAAGATTCAAAGAAAGCATCGGTCACCGTCAGGTTGGGACGTTCGGAGAAGATAAACGGTAAGGCCCCCACGCTGCCCAGCACCGTCCAGAACAGCACCACGATCAGAAACCCTTCCCGCGCCTTAAGTTCGCCCTTCTCCCGGCGGTTGGGCCACCACAGCAGGGAACCGATCGCCAGCGCCACAAAGAAGGTCTGGGTGAATGCACGCCCAGCGCCGTCCCGGTAAATCAGCGCAACCAGTCCGGGCAGGATCATCGTTCCGGAAAACAGTATCACCAGCAGTCCAACGATTCGGGTAATGGCGCGAAAATGCATCTCTGCCGCTTCCTTAGGTATCCAGATAAATGAGGTGGGGATTATTCTTTAATGGCTGATAATTGCAATGAACCACGACTAAAATCTGCCAGCCGGGCAGAAAACTCGTCCAGCCTGGCGCGGGGAAGCGCCACCCGTAGCTGCACGACCGCCTGATAGTCGCTGGTAACAATCTTCCCTTCGAACTGCCCCAGTAGCGCTTCTACGCCAGCGAGCTGGGCATAATCACAACACAAAGTATATTCGGTCAGCGGTAATTTGCGGATAGTGGTGAGCTGATTAAGCGCACGCTGTACGCCGCCGCCGTAGGCCTTGACCAGCCCCCCGGTGCCTAACAGGATCCCGCCATAGTAGCGCACCACTACAGCGGTGATCTCACCGACGCCGCTGCCCATCAGCTGAGCCAGCATCGGCTTGCCCGCCGTGCCTGCCGGTTCACCATCGTCGGAAAAGCCCAGCTGCTGCGAGTCATCAGGCGGCCCGGCTACCCATGCGACGCAGTGGTGCCGCGCCTCCGGATGTTCTGCCCGCACGGCGCTGACGAAGGCTTTCGCCGCCTCTACGCCGTCGGTATGGGCCAGCAGCGTAATAAAGCGGCTCTTTTTGATCTCCTCAACGAAGGTCACCGGCGCAGCCGGTATCAGCCAGCTCTCCATCAGGCCAGCTTCAGATCTCGGGTCATGTTCTCTACGCCGTTCTCGTGGATCACCACGTTGTCTTCGATACGGATCCCGCCGAACGGCTTCAGTGCTTCAATTTTCTGCCAGTTGAAGTGCTTGCTAAATTCGCCTTCACGCCACGCGCTCAGCAGCGAGTCGATGAAGTAGATACCCGGCTCAATGGTCAGCACCATGCGCGGCTGTATGACACGGGTGCAGCGCAGGTAGGGATATTTCGCCGGGGCGGCCAGATGCGTACCGGTATCATCCTGCATAAAGCCAGCAACGTCATGAACCTGGAGGCCCAGCGGATGGCCGATACCGTGCGGCATGAAGGGGCCGGTGAGATTGTTCTCTACCATCGCCTCTTCGCTGATGTCGGTCACAATCTGATGGCGACGGAGCAGCTTCGCAATGCGCTGATGGAACTGCAGGTGATACTCGATATAGCTCACCCCCGCTTTCATGGTGCCGATCAGCGCCAGCTGCTCCTCGTTGACGTCCTTGATCAGCTGCGCAAAATCGTTGTCGCCGTTGGCGGCCCACGTCCGGGTCAGATCCGCGGCGTAGCCGTTATATTCGGCGCCGGCATCCAGCAGGAAGCTACGCATCTCAGCGGGCACGTGGTGATCCAGCCTGGTGTAGTGCAGCACGGAGGCGTGCTCATTAAGCGCCACGATATTGCTGTAGGGCACGTCGGTATCGCGGTGGCCGGTGGCGGTCAGGTAGGCCACGTTGATGTCAAACTCGCTCATACCGGAGAGAAACGCCTCGTGCGCCGCGCGGTGTCCCATCACCGCCGTCTTCTGCGCCTCCCGCATACAGGCCAGCTCATAGTCAGTCTTATAGGCGCGGTAGTAGTGCAGATAGTCAATCACCCCTTTCGGGTTGATGTTCTCAGCTTTGATCTCCAGCTGCAGCGCACGCTCTGCCACCGGGCCGATGTAGGCGATATTGCCCCGCGCCGCAGGCAGCTGGCTGGCGATACCGTCCGCTTTTGGCAGGGCAATGATCTCGATCTCTTCAGTCCAGAACGAGGTCGGCAGCGGCTCGACGTTGTGCCAGTAATCCACCGGCAGGTAGAACCACAGCTTTGGCTTGTTAACCCCATCCACCAGCAACCAGCAGTTGGGAACCTGGGTAACGGGCACCCAGGCTTTAAACTGCGGGTTGACCTTAAAGGGATACGGATGGTCATCAAGGAAGATGTTGAACAGCTCGCCGGAGTGAATCAGCAGTGCGTCGAGCTTAAAGCGGGCCAGTACGTCCCGGGCACGTTCCTGTAGGGTAACGATATGATCTTTATAAAGCGCAGCCAGTGAGTCCATGATTTTCCCTTCTGGTTTAGACGTCAATTCTCGGCATCTTAACATACCCGGTAACGCCTGCGTGTTTTCCGTTAAGCGTGATCGCCTCAGCAACTTTTTAAACTCTCATTTGCATTTTATTAACATAATAACCACACTCCGTCTCATCTGGTAAGACCAGTAACCCTGCTGGATTCAGGAGACTGACATGCTCTACAAAGGCGATACCCTGTACCTCGACTGGCTGGAAAATGGCATTGCTGAACTGGTGTTCGCGGCCCCCGGCTCGGTCAACAAGCTCGATACGGCGACGGTGGCGAGTCTCGGCCAGGCGCTGGACGTGCTGGAAAAAAGCCCCGACCTCACCGGGCTGCTGCTGCGCTCCGACAAAGCCGCCTTTATTGTCGGCGCGGACATCACCGAATTCCTCTCTCTGTTCCAGGTTCCCGAGGAGCAGCTTAGCCAGTGGCTGCACTTCGCTAACAGCGTGTTTAACCGCCTGGAAGATCTGCCTGTTCCGACGATCTCTGCCGTTAACGGTTATGCGCTGGGCGGCGGCTGCGAGTGTGTGCTCGCCACCGACTATCGCCTGGCGACGCCGGACCTGCGCATTGGCCTGCCGGAAACCAAGCTGGGGATTATGCCGGGCTTTGGCGGTTCGGTACGCATGCCGCGTCTGCTCGGCGCTGACAGCGCGCTGGAGATCATTGCCGCCGGGAAAGATGTCGGTGCCGAGCAGGCGCTGAAAATTGGCCTGGTCGATGGCATCGTGACGGCGGAGAAACTGCGCGACGGCGCGCTGGCCGTTCTGCGTCAGGCGATCGATGGCGATCTGGACTGGCGCGCCAAACGCCAGCCGAAGCTGGAGCCGCTGAAGCTGAGCAAGATTGAAGCCGCCATGAGCTTTACCATCGCCAAAGGCATGGTGATGCAGACTGCAGGCAAGCACTACCCCGCCCCGCTGACGGCGGTGAAAACCATTGAGGCGGCGGCCAGGTTTGGCCGTGATGAGGCGCTGGCGCTTGAGAACCAGAGCTTTGTCCCGCTAACCCATACCAACGAGGCCCGCGCGCTGGTAGGCATCTTCCTGAACGATCAGTATGTCAAAGGCCAGGCGAAAAAGCTGACCCAGAACGTTGATACGCCGAAGCAGGCCGCCGTGCTGGGCGCAGGCATTATGGGCGGCGGCATCGCGTACCAGTCCGCATGGAAAGGCGTGCCGGTATTGATGAAAGATATCAATGACAAATCTCTGACGCTGGGCATCAGCGAGGCCAGCAAGCTGCTCAACAAGCAGCTTGAGCGTGGCAAGATCGATGGTTTGAAGCTGGCGGGGGTGATTGCCACCATTCATCCAACCCTCGACTACACCGGCTTTGATCGCGTCGACGTGGTGGTGGAAGCGGTCGTTGAGAATCCAAAGGTGAAAAAAGCGGTGCTGGCAGAGACTGAACAGAAGGTACGCCCGGATACGGTGCTGGCCTCGAACACCTCGACTATTCCTATCAGCGAGCTGGCCAGCGTTCTGCAACGCCCTGAGAACTTCTGCGGCATGCACTTCTTTAACCCGGTACACCGCATGCCGCTGGTAGAGGTGATCCGTGGCGAAAAAACGTCGGAAGAGACCCTCGCCAAAGTGGTCGCCTGGGCGAGCAAAATGGGCAAAACGCCTATCGTCGTTAACGACTGTCCCGGCTTCTTCGTCAACCGCGTCCTGTTCCCCTACTTCGCTGCCTTTAGTCAGCTGCTGCGCGACGGCGCAGATTTCCGCCGCGTAGATAAGGTGATGGAGAAGCAGTTTGGCTGGCCAATGGGCCCGGCTTATCTGCTGGACGTGGTAGGCATCGATACCGCGCATCACGCCCAGGCGGTCATGGCGGCGGGCTTCCCGGAGCGTATGCAGAAAGATTACCGTGACGCCATTGATGTACTGTTTGATGCGGGCCGCTTCGGGCAGAAAAACGGTCAGGGCTTCTGGCGTTATAAAGAGGACAGCAAAGGTAAGCCAAAGAAAGAGGAAGATGCTGCCGTTGACGGTCTGCTGGCAGAGGTTAGCCAGCCGAGACGCGACTTCTCTGACGAGGAGATCGTTGCCCGGATGATGATCCCGATGGTCAACGAAGTCGTGCGCTGTCTGGAGGAGGGCATTATCGCCAGCCCGGCGGAAGCCGATATGGCGCTGGTCTACGGCCTGGGCTTCCCACCGTTTCACGGCGGCGCGTTCCGCTGGCTCGACACCCAGGGCAGCGCCAGCTATCTCGATCGGGCGCAGCAGTTTGCCGCCCTTGGCCCGCTCTACGCCGTGCCGGACGGCCTGCGTGAGAAAGCGCGCCATAACGAACCCTATTACCCTCCCGTTGCGCCAGCCCGCCCGGCAGGCGTTCTGAAATCGGCTTAAGGAGTCACAATGGAACAGGTAGTCATTGTCGATGCAATTCGTACCCCGATGGGCCGTTCAAAGGGCGGCGCGTTCCGTAACGTGCGTGCGGAGGATCTCTCCGCGCATTTGATGCGTAGCCTGCTGGCACGTAACCCGACGCTGGAAGCCGCGGCGCTGGACGATATCTACTGGGGCTGCGTGCAGCAGACCCTGGAGCAGGGGTTTAACATTGCCCGTAACGCCGCCTTGCTGGCGGAGATCCCTCACGCCGTTCCGGCGGTAACCGTTAACCGGCTGTGCGGCTCGTCAATGCAGGCCCTGCACGATGCGGCACGCATGATCATGACCGGCGACGCGCAGGCGTGCCTGGTAGGCGGCGTAGAGCACATGGGTCACGTGCCGATGAGTCATGGCGTGGATTTTCATCCTGGCCTCAGCCGTAACGTCGCTAAAGCGGCGGGCATGATGGGCTTAACCGCCGAGATGCTGGCGCGCATGCACGGCATCAGCCGTGAGATGCAGGACCAGTTTGCCGCCCGCTCCCACGCCCGCGCATGGGCGGCGACCCAGAGCGGCGCGTTCAAGAATGAAATTGTCCCCACCGGCGGTCACGACGCCGACGGCGTGCCGAAAATGTTTAGCTACGACGAGGTGATCCGCCCGGAAACCAGCGTTGAAGGTCTCTCCGCCCTGCGGCCAGCGTTCGATCCGGCTAACGGCACGGTGACAGCGGGTACCTCCTCTGCCCTCTCTGACGGCGCAGCGGCGATGCTGGTGATGAGCGAACGTCGCGCCCGCGAGCTGGGCCTGACCCCACGCGCCCGGGTGCGCTCAATGGCGGTCGTGGGCTGCGATCCCTCTATCATGGGCTACGGTCCGGTTCCGGCCTCGCAGCTGGCGTTGAAAAAAGCCGGGCTGGCGGTCAGCGACATCGATCTGTTTGAGATGAACGAAGCCTTTGCGGCGCAGATCCTGCCGTGCATTAAGAACCTGGGGCTGATGGAGCAGATTGATGAGAAGATCAACCTCAACGGCGGCGCGATCGCGCTGGGTCATCCGCTCGGCTGCTCCGGGGCGCGGATTAGCACCACGCTGCTGAACCTGATGGAGCGTAAAGACGCGCAGTTTGGCCTGGCGACGATGTGTATTGGTCTGGGTCAGGGGATTGCGACGGTGTTTGAGCGAGTTTAACGCTGTTATGCAGGCCCGGCGGAAAGAGACCGTCGGGCCAGTAACGTCAGCGCTTAGATAAAGGCGAAAGCGTCGCCGAAGAGGCGATCTTCCCGCGCACTGCGTTCGTTGCAGAAGAGATCCCGGGCAATTTTTGCCATCTCGAAACGTCCAGCAATATAGATGTCATGTTCGGCCAGCGTGCCGAAATCCTGCAGTACCGCCGTCAATACCGTGCCGCTGCGACCCTGCCACGTCTCTTCCGGCTGCTCGACGACCGGCACCACTTTCAGATTGGGGTGGTTAACCGCCAGGGCTTGCAGTTCAGAGAGATCGTACAGGTGTTTCTCTTCGCGTCCACCCCAGTAGATGGTGATATCCCGTGCCGGGTTACGCGCCAGCGCGGTCAGCAGAATAGAGCGCACGTAGGAGAAGCCCGTCCCGCCCGCAATCAGGATCAGCGGACGCTCTTCGTCATCGCGCAGCCAGGCATCGCCGTGCGGAATATCGATAAGGATTTCGCGCTCTTTCAGGATCCGGTCCATGACCGCCATCGCATAGAGGTTCAGCTCGGAAGCACCAATGTGCAGCTCAATGAACGCCTGCTCATCCGGCGTGGACGCCATAGAGAACGGGCGCTTATCACGCTCGTCCATCACCGCCATCAAATATTGCCCGGCGCGAAATGAAAACGCCGCGTCTGGTACAAGACGAACACGGTATACGGTATCGGTGATAGCTTCTACCGAGGTCACTTTACAGCTTAAGGTTGTCATGCGCTCCCTCTGTCGGGTCGTTTTATTACGAATAAAAGGCAAAACGGCGGCGCATTAGCTGCCTTTACCGTCACTCATTATGGCAAGTTCATCCCAGATAGCATCGATTCGCGCGGTAACGGCAGGATCCTTTTTAATCGGACGCCCCCATTCACGCTGGGTTTCACCGGGCCACTTGTTGGTAGCATCCAGCCCCATTTTAGAGCCCAGACCGGAAACCGGCGAGGCAAAATCCAGGTAGTCTATCGGCGTATTCTCTACCAGCACGGTATCCCTTGCCGGATCCATACGGGTAGTGATCGCCCAGATGACGTCGTTCCAGTCACGCGCGTTCACGTCATCATCACAAACAATAACAAATTTGGTGTACATAAACTGCCGAAGGAATGACCAGACGCCCATCATCACGCGCTTGGCATGACCAGCATACTGCTTTTTGATGGTTACCACTGCAAGGCGGTATGAACACCCTTCCGGGGGAAGATAGAAATCGACAATCTCCGGAAACTGCTTTTGCAGGATCGGTACAAAGACTTCGTTCAGCGCTACGCCGAGCACGGCCGGCTCATCTGGCGGGCGGCCGGTGTAGGTTGAGTGGTAGATAGCATCTTCGCGCTGGGTAATGTGCGTTACCGTAAAGACCGGGAAGCTATCTATCTCATTATAGTAGCCCGTGTGGTCGCCATATGGGCCTTCCGGGGCCATCTCACCCGGCTCAATGTAGCCCTCCAGCACGATCTCCGCGCTGGCAGGGACTTCCAGATCGTTTGAGATGCACTTAACCACCTCGGTTTTCGTACCGCGCAGCAGCCCGGCAAAGGCATACTCAGAGAGCGTATCCGGCACCGGCGTCACCGCGCCTAAAATCGTCGCAGGATCGGCTCCCAGCGCCACGGCAACCGGGAAGCGTTCGCCGGGATGCGCCGCGCACCACTCCTGATAATCCAGCGCGCCGCCGCGATGCGACAGCCAGCGCATGATCAGTTTGTTCTTGCCAATAAGCTGCTGGCGATAGATGCCGAGGTTCTGCCGCTCTTTATGCGGGCCGCGGGTAACGGTAAGCCCCCAGGTGATCAGCGGGGCGGCATCTTCTGGCCAGCACTGCATGATCGGGATAGTGGTTAAATCCACCGCCTCGCCCTGGACGACCTTCTGCTGGCATGGCGCGCCGCGCAGGCGTTTGGTGGGCATATTGAGTACCTGCTTAAACTGCGGCAGCTTATCAAAGAGATCGCGAAAGCCTTTTGGCGGCTCCGGCTCTTTCAGGAAGGCCAGCAGCTTACCCACCTCGCGCAGGGCCGTTACATCCTCCTGCCCCATTCCCAGCGCCACGCGCTTCGGCGTGCCAAAGAGGTTGCAGAGCACCGGCATAGCGTAGCCCGTTGGGTTTTCAAACAGCAGAGCGGGTCCACCGGCGCGCAGCGTACGGTCGGCAATCTCTGTTATTTCCAGATGAGGATCAACAGGCAGCGTAATGCGTTTGAGTTCGCCCTGCTGTTCCAGCAGCGCCATAAAATCACGTAGGTCGTGGTATTTCATGCAGTTAATCATGGCCTCGGAGTCAGCCTTCCATTATACGGTGAACATCAGCGTGATGCTGTAATTTTGTTAAATAAGGGTGAATCGTTACGTCAACGTGTGGCAAGGATTTCTATAATCAACTTAGCCATCATTATCGGGTTTTGATATGCTTGCGCACGATTAGCCAAAACAGAGTGATTATGCAAGCCTGGTATTTACTGTACTGCAAGCGGGGCCAGCTGGAACGCGCCCAGCAACATCTTGAACGCCAGGCGGTAAACTGCCTGACGCCGATGATCACGCTTGAAAAAATAGTGCGCGGCAAACGCACCGCGGTCAGCGAGCCGCTGTTTCCCAACTATCTGTTTATCGAATTCGATCCGGAAGTGATCCACACTACCACGATTAACGCCACCCGCGGCGTCAGCCACTTTGTCCGCTTCGGTGCCAGCCCGGCAACCGTACCTGCGCCGGTTATCGCCCAGCTGGCGCATTACCATCCCGAAGGCGTGACCGACCCCCAGACGCCCTATCCGGGCGATAGCGTAGTGATTACCGAGGGGGCATTTGAGGGGCTAAAAGCGATTTTCACCGAGCCTGACGGTGAAGCACGATCTATGCTGCTGTTGAACCTGCTCAATCAGCAGGTGGTGCAGAGCGTCAAAAACACCGACTTCCGCAAGGCTTAAAAGACGATACCAAACAGTCGCTTGACGTTTTGATCCGTCACCTCTGAAAGCCAGTCTGCCTCCTCCCCACGTAGCTGCGCAACGCGTTGCAGGATATGCCCCAGCAAGGCGGGTTCGTTGCGGCGTGATGCCGGCTTGGGCTTGATATCGCGAGGCAGGAGATAAGGCGCATCGGTTTCAATCAGCAGGCGTTCAGCCGGGATAAGCGGGACAATTTCACTGAGTTCCTGCCCGCGCCGCTCGTCGCAGACCCAGCCGGTTATCCCCAGGTAGAGTCCACGCGCCAGGCAGTCGCGTGCCTCACGCGCCGAACCGGTAAAGCAGTGCAGCACCGCGCCGGGAATGTTATCCAGCCACGGATCGAGCAGGGCTAAAAAGCGCTCGTGAGCGTCGCGGCAGTGCAGAAACACCGGCAGGGAGAGCTCAGCGGCAATAGCCAGCTGGGCACTGAACGCCGCCTCCTGCGCCTGCGGAGTAGAGAAGTTACGGTTAAAATCCAGGCCACACTCGCCAATCGCGACGACCTGCGGCAGGCTGGCCAGCTGACGAATAGCCTCTGCCGTCTCCGGCTGCCACTGACTGCTGTCATGCGGGTGGACGCCCGCCGTGGACCAGCAGCCAGCAGGCGCCGCCAGCGCCTGCGCCTGCTGGCTCTCATGCAGGTTGGTCCCGGTGAGCAACATGCCGTTAACGCCTGCGGCGGCAGCCCGGGCCACAACCTGCGCGCGATCGCCAGTAAACTGTGAGCTGGTAAGGTTTACACCAATATCAAACATCGTCTTCGCTTTCTTCGCCTTCGTCCTGACGGAAGCGGCGCTTGCCAACATAAAAACGCGAGAAGAAGACGCCAACTTCAAACAGGCAGTACATCGGGATCGCCAGCAGCGTCTGGGAGAAGACGTCCGGCGGCGTCAGCAGCATACCGACAACAAAGGCCCCGACCAACACATAGGGCCGCTTACGACGCAAATCGTCCGGCGTCGTCACGCCCATCCAGCAGAGCAGGACAATCGCCACCGGCACTTCAAAAGAGACACCAAAGGCCATAAACAGGGCCATAACGAAGTCGAGGTAGCTGGCGATATCCGTCGAGACCTGTACGCCCACCGGCGCGGTATGGGTCAAAAAGCCAAACGCCAGCGGGAAGACTACAAAGTAGGCGAAGGCCATGCCGATATAGAACAGCAGCGAGCTGGAGACCAGCAGCGGCACAACCAGACGCCGCTCGTGCTTATAGAGCGCAGGGGCAACGAAGGCCCAAACCTGGTAAAGAATAACCGGCGCAGAGAGGATCAGCGACACCATGAAGGTCAGCTTTACCGGAGTAAAGAAGGGCGATGCCACGTCGGTGGCAATCATCGTCGCGCCCTGGGGCATCTGCTTGATCAGCGGCGCAGAGACCAGCTGGTAGATATCGTTAGCGAAATAGACCAGCACCACGAAAATAGCCAGCACCGCAATAATGCAGTTTAGCAGGCGTTTTCGCAGCTCGATCAGGTGCGTAATCAGCGGTTGGGTATCTTCTACAGCCATGTTTACGGTTTATCACTTGTCGATGAAGGTGAATGTGCGGCAGAGGCAGCGGGCTGGACGGGCTTGCTGTCGGCGGGCGTCTCCGTTGCCGGTGCCTGCGCTGGCGCGCTGGCCTGGTGCTCCGCAACGGCAGGCGTGACACCCTGGTGCTGCTCCTCGTTTCCTTTCACAATCGGGTTATGAATGGTGTGCGCTACGTCGCTTGCGCGCTCAGGATCGTTCGCGCTGTAGGAGCGTTTCATTGACTCCGCCGCATGGCGCAGCTCGTCCATAGACTCTTTCAGCTCCGGCGTCAGATGATCCATACTCGCTTTTTCGACCTTCTTCAGGCTGTCCTGAAGCTCCTGAATCTTCAGCTCCTGCGCCAGCTCATTCTGTACGGTGCTTGCCAGCGAGCGCAGTGCACGCACCCACCCGGCCACCGTTTTAACCGCTACCGGTAAACGCTGCGGCCCCAGCACAATGAGGCCGATTACGAATACCAGCAGCAGTTCGCCAAAACCAATATCGAACACGAATTACACCTGCTCTTTATCGCGACGCTTTTCTTCGTCTTTTTTCACATCATCTTGCTTCTCAGCAAGGGTTTTTGTCGAAAAATCAGCATCCTCCGCCGATTTTTTCTCATGCTTGTCGTCATCGCCCATCGCTTTTTTAAAGCCTTTGATCGACGCGCCGAGATCGGAACCGATAGAGCCTAGCTTTTTCGTACCAAACAGCAGCACAACGATGACGGCAATAATAACCAACTGCCAAATACTGATACCACCCATACACAATCCTCAAGGATAGATGCTGAAATTAGCGGGCCGCGCACAGCATACTCGGCCCATTAAGCGTGCGGCTACAGCACGCGGGTTTTTCGCCAGCCAATAAGCCAGGCAACCAGTCCACCGGCAATCAGCCAGGCTGAGGCCGTTTGCCACTCCGGCCGGTTGATCAAAAAGAGCGTTCCGCTCAGGATCAACGTTGCCCCAATGCCAAACAGATAGCGGGACTGCCCCTGACGCACGTTATTAACACGCATCTCGCGGGTGAGCAGATCCACATTATGCTGCAACTGCTTATGCTGGCGCAGGTTGTGGTAGATCAGCTCGGGCAGCTCGGGCATTTTCTCAATCCACAAAGGTCCCTTCTCTTTCAGGGAACGGACCAGCGCCGGGAAGCCTACCTGATCTTTGATCCACGTTTCGAGGAAAGGTTTCGCTGTTTTCCACAAATCGAGCTGCGGATAGAGCTGACGCCCAACACCCTCGATATAGAGCAGCGTTTTTTGCAGCAGCACCAGCTGCGGCTGCACTTCCATATTGAACCGTCGCGCCGTATTGAACAGGTTCAGCAGCACATGACCAAAGGAGATCTCCGCCAGCGGCTTCTCAAAAATCGGCTCACAAACGGTACGGATCGCAAACTCAAACTCTTCAACGTTGGTATCCGGCGGTACCCAGCCTGAATCAACGTGCAGCTCGGCAACCCGACGATAGTCGCGGTTGAAGAACGCAATAAAGTTCTCCGCCAGGTAACGCTTATCCTCTTTGTTCAGCGAGCCGACGATGCCGCAGTCGATCCCGATATACTGCGGATCCTCCGGATGCTCATAGCTGACAAAGATATTGCCCGGATGCATATCCCCGTGGAAAAAGCTGTCGCGAAACACCTGGGTAAAGAACACCTGTACCCCACGCTCGGCCAGCAGTTTCAAATCGGTATTGTTCTTATCCAGCGCAGCGACATCGTTCACTGGAATACCATATATGCGTTCCATGACAAGCATATTTTGGCTGCAGTAATCGGAGTACACTTCCGGCACGTAGAGCATCGCGCTATTTTCAAAGTTACGCCGCAGCTGGATGGCGTTGGCCGCTTCACGCAGCAGATCCAACTCGTCGATCAGCGTCTTTTCATACTCCTTTACCACTTCCAGCGGACGCAGGCGACGCCCGTCCGGCAGCAGGCGCGGAACCCAGCGCGCAAGGCGATAGATCAGGCTCATATCGGCTTTGATTACCGGCAGAATATCCGGCCGGATCACCTTGATCACCACTTCCTTGCCGTTCTCTTTCAGCCGGGCAGTGTGGACCTGGGCGATAGAGGCCGACGCCAGCGGCGTAATGTCAAAATCATCAAACCACGTCTCTACGGGAATATCGCCCATCGCCTTTTCAATCTGGCGCTTGGCCAGCTTGCCGTCAAAGGGAGCAACGCGATCCTGCAGCATCGCAAGCTGGTCGGCAATCACGGGCGGAAAGAGATCGCGACGGGTAGAGAGCATCTGCCCGAATTTGATCCATACCGGCCCTAGCTCCTGCAGCGCCAGGCGTAGGCGATGACCTAACTCTTTGTCTTTATGACGGTTTGGCATCCAGAACAGCGTGCGACGCCAGAGCCGAATCGGCAGGGTAAGACGCATTCGTGGGATGAGCTCATCAAGCCCGTAACTCAAAAAAGTTTGAATGATGAAGTACAGGCGTCGAATTTCACCTGGCGTCATTTGCCCTCCAGTTTTTCCAGCCGTTTGGTTAACGCATCAACCGATCGCGCGACGGCGGCGGCCTCTTCGGCAAACCAGGCAACTTCAAGTCCACCGGGCGCCAGCCGCCACTCTTCCGTTATGGCTTCGCCCACGTACTGCTGCTGACGCTGCAGGCCGTGCTGAAAGCGCTTTGCACCGCCGCGCAGAACTTTCGCGATGCCTTCGGCGGCGATATCGCCGGTGTAAGGGGCAAGTAGCTCCGCAAAATCGAACTCTGCGAGATCGAAAAGCGCGCTAAGGTTTTGTACAACCTGAATATCACCCTGCACTTCCAGCTCGCCGCTGCGTATAAGCGTAGTCAGCTGCTGGCGATCGCGCAGCTTCGGTAACAACCGGGCCTGAGTGATAACGGTGCAGTCCGCCTCGCCCTCCCAGGCGCTCAGCACGTCGACCTGGCGCTCGCTAAAGGCCAGAATAAGCGGCGTAGAGAACTCCTTGAGGACAATACGCAGTACCTTACCCTGCAGGCGCTGGCGGGCGGGTTTTAATGCCCTTTCGCGATATAAAAATGTATTGAGAACACCTTCGATTCCAGCGCTCACTAAAGGCGTAAAGGGCATTTACTCACTCCTGTCAGAACTTATATCCACGGTGCAGCGCGACGATACCTGCCGTCAGGTTGAAGTACTCTGCGTTTTCAAAACCGGCGTCCTGCATCATCGCCTTCAGCGTCTCCTGATCGGGATGCATACGGATGGACTCCGCCAGATAGCGGTAGCTTTCACCATCCTTCGCCACCAGCTCGCCGATGCGCGGCAGAACGTGGAAGGAGTAAGCGTCATAGGCCTTGCTCAGCGGTTCGATAATCGGTTTAGAGAACTCAAGGATCAGCAGGCGTCCGCCTGGCTTGAGCACGCGGAACATAGAGCGCAGCGCTTTCTCTTTATCGGTGACGTTGCGCAGACCGAAGGAGATCGTAATGCAGTCGAAGGTGTTGTCCGGGAACGGCAGCGCTTCGGCGTTAGCCTGCACGTATTCAACGTTACCCACCACGCCAAGGTTGCGCAGCTTTTCGCGCCCCACTTTCAGCATGGAGTCGTTGATATCGGCCAGCACGACCTGCCCAGTTTCACCCACCAGACGGGAGAACTTCGCCGTCAGGTCACCGGTTCCGCCTGCAAGGTCGAGAACCTTCTGCCCACGGCGCACGCCGCTGCAGTCAATCGTGAAACGTTTCCACAAACGATGGATGCCCATCGACATCAGATCGTTCATGACATCATATTTTGCGGCCACGGAGTGAAATACGTGCGCCACCATGTCCGCCTTCTGCGTTTTGGCGACAGTCTGATAACCAAAATGCGTCGTTTCTTGTGAATCTTCCGCCATCTCAGTGCCTGCTATTCAAGAAATTGTTCGTGAAGTGTAACAGATTGGGCGCGATTGCCCTACGTTTCAACCCTCCTGTCCGGCGCGCAGGCGGAACTCCTCATCCTGCGCCACGGCCTGGTCAGCTAAATCTGGATTGATCTCGCGTTTGATCTCAACCCCCAGGCCGCGAAACGCCTCGGCTTGGGCGAGCAGGTTCCCCCGTCCGGAGGTCAATTTTTTCATCGCCTGCCGGTAGTTATCCTGCGCTTTCTCCAGGCTCTGCCCCACCGACGACATATCGTCAACAAACAGGCGCATCTTGTCGTAGAGGCGGCTGGCGCGCTCGGCGATCTGCTGCGCGTTACGGCTCTGGTGCTCGTAGCGCCAGAGGTTAGCAATAGTGCGCAGAGCCACCAGCAGCGTGGTCGGACTGACCAGCATGATGTTGTTTTTTAACGCCTCGGTGATCAGCTCCGGCTGCCGATCAAGAGCCACTAAAAAGGCCGGCTCGACGGGAATAAACATCAGCACATAGTCAAGGGAGCGCAGGCCCGGTAGCTGCTGGTAATCTTTCCGCCCCAGCAGACGGATATGGCTGCGCACCGAGGCGATGTGCTCCTGCAGGGCGCTCTCGCGAGTGTACTCATCGTCGGCGTTGAAGTAGCGCTCGTAGCCCACCAGCGTCATTTTGGCGTCGATGACCACGTCTTTGCCCTGGGGTAGCCGGACGATGACGTCGGGCTGCATTCTGGCGCGGGCTTCGGTTTCAATGCTGACCTGGGTTTCATACTCATAGCCCGCTCGCAGGCCAGATGCCTCCAGCACGCGGGCCAGCACCACCTCGCCCCAGTTGCCCTGCGCCTTATTGTCACCCTTCAGGGCACGGGTCAGGTTGATCGCCTCCTGCGCCATCTGGGCATTAAGCTGCTGTAGGTTACGGATCTCGTGGGCGAGCGTGTGGCGCTCCTGGGCCTCTTTGCCAAAGCTGTCCTGCACCTGGCGGCGGAAACCATCCAGCTGTTCCCGTAGAGGAGAGAGAAGCCCGTGAAGGCTCTGCCGGTTCTGCTCCTCAACGCGGCGGTTGCTCTGTTCGAAGATGCGGTTAGCGAGGTTCTCAAACTGCTCGCTCAGGCGCTGCTCGCTGTTGATCATCTGGCGGATTTTATCTTCCGCATGCAGCTGGGTGGACTCCAGTCGGGTGGTGACCTCGCGCAGATCGGCCTCCAGCGAAGTGTTGATCTCCCGCAGGCTGCGCAGTTCGTTATTCAGCAGTTCGCACTCGTCGCGCCAGTGCTGATTCTGTACCAGCCGCTGCCGCGCCGCGCTCAGTTCGATATCCAGCTCGCGCCGCTCTTCGGTAAGATCGGCCCGCAGACGATCGGCATGGGATTTGGTCGCCAGCCAGCCTATCAGCAAGCCGGCTATCGCCGCTGCCGCGCTGAGTAAAATTGAGATATCCACCCTGCCTCCTGCATAAACCACTTACCGATGCAAAATAAGAGTGTGCTGGATAGGTGTCCAGTTGGGAAGGATTTTCCTGCGAGGTAATACGCAAAACGGGCAGGCCGAAGGGTTCGACCTGCCGGAGAGGAGCGTTAAGCCAGACGGCGCGCCGCTTCCACCACGATTTTAATCGCGTGGCTTTCGGTCTGCTTCATGGTCTCCGCGTTCGGGATCTCTTGCTGGGTACGGTTGACGATCACGCCCGCTACCATGCCGGCACGCAGGCCCTGGCTGGAGCACATGGTCAGCAGCGTGGCGGACTCCATCTCGTAGTTCATCACACCCATTGACTGCCACTCTTCCATAGAGCCTTTATAGCGGCTGACGACGCGGCCGGAGAAGGTGTCGTAACGCTCCTGGCCCGGATAGAAGGTGTCAGACGAGGCGGTCACGCCGATGTGGGTTGTTGCGCCCACCTCTTTAGCAGCCTCGACCAGCGCAGTGGTACAGGTAAAATCAGCTACCGCCGGATACTCCATCGGGGCAAAGTGCAGGCTGGCCCCGTCGAGACGCACGGATGCGGTGGTTACCAGCACGTCGCCAACGTTGATGTGCGGCTGGATTGCGCCAGTGGTGCCCACGCGCAGGAAAGTGCGGATGCCCAGCTGCGCCAGCTCTTCAACGGCGATAGAGGTCGACGGGCCGCCAATCCCGGTGGAGCAGACAATCACCGCTTTGCCATCTACTTCGGCGCGCCAGGAGGTAAATTCGCGATGCGATGCCAGCTTAACCGGCTTATCCATCAGCGCGGCGATCTTTTCCACTCGCTCCGGATCGCCAGGGACGATTGCCAGCGTGGCTCCCTGCAGATCGTTTTTGGTCAGGCCGAGGTGAAAAACATCAGACTTGGACATGGGTGACTCCTTTGTGGGTCGATCATCAACAGAAGTAAAACGGTACTCTACAGAAGGCCATCGCTTTTTTTCGTGACATCAATCACTCTGAAGAAAACTGTTTACATCAATTTTTCATCAAAAGGTGATTTATATCACACTATAATGCTCTCCTTCCCCCGTTCGTCTTAAAGATAGTCTCTTCCGCACAGGATGATTTTGCCGTACTGGCTATAGTTAGCTGATGCGCTAAATAAGGGTACGGAGATTGCCATGACAACAGAAAAACAGCCCGGCTTTGCACCTGCAGCTTCACCTCACGCCTCCACCGCAGTTCACACCTCTGAAGAGTCTATTTTGACCGGTGAGACGTCGATTCCCACTCAGGGTGATAACATGCCCGCCTGGCATGCCCGGCCCCAGGCTGCCGACGGTCCGCTACCGGTGGTCATTGTGGTTCAGGAGATTTTCGGCGTGCACGAGCACATTCGTGATATCTGCCGCCGACTGGCGCAGGCGGGCTACCTGGCTATCGCGCCTGAACTCTACTTCCGCCAGGGCGATCCTAACGACTACAGCGACATTTCCACGCTGTTTAAAGAGCTGGTTTCAAAGGTGCCAGATGCTCAGGTACTGGCCGATCTTGACCACGTCGCCAACTGGGCAGCGCGCAACGGCGGCGATGCGCACCGACTGCTGCTCACCGGCTTTTGCTGGGGCGGGCGTATCGCCTGGCTTTATGCCGCACATAATCCACAGCTGAAGGCGGCGGTGGCATGGTACGGCAAGCTGGTGGGTGACAAAACCCTCAACTCCCCGAAGCATCCGGTGGATATCGCCACCGACCTTAACGCGCCGGTTCTCGGCCTCTATGGCGCGCAGGACGGCGGCATTCCCCTCGATACCGTGGAGACCATGCGCCACGCCCTGCGCGCCGCCAACGCCGAAGCGGAAATCGTGGTCTATCCCGATGCCGGACACGCGTTTAATGCCGACTATCGTCCAAGCTATCACGAGGAGTCAGCGAAAGATGGCTGGCAGCGTATGCTGGCATGGTTTGCCAGGTACGGCGAAAAGCGAAGCTAACGTACCGTGCCGGGCGGCTTAAAAATCGCCCGGCGCACACTGCAGACAGGTCAGCCCTTCCGCTCGCCAGAAATCAACCACCGCCTGGCGATCGTCGATCACCAGCCAGGGCGCGTAGCCGTCCGCTTTTATCTGCTGCAGCAGCGTTTTTTTCACGACCTCATCCGGAAGCGTATCCTCCCCGTCCGGCCGGAGATAGAGCGCATCGAAAGGAATGCAGTGCCGCTCCAGCCACTCCTGGGTATGGCGCTGGAAGCTGGCAGGTCGCCCGCTACAGATCACAATCTTCTGCTGCTGAGCGCTCAGCAGCCCTACCAGACGGCTGATGGCCACGCTCGGCAGCGCCTCCGCCATATGGGCAAAAAAGGGCTGCCACTGCTTTTCCGGGCCTAAGACCCACTCGCGTACCGCCTCGGCGTCAAATTCGGCCAGGGTACCGTCGATATCTACGATCACACACTGTTCAGTCAGCATTCATCTTCTCCAGCGGAATAATTTTCCAGTCGTCAGGGGTAGCGCCAGGCAGGATCCAGAGCGGAGCCACGTTGCCGACCCGCTCGCCGTGGGGGGTGCCGGTCGCCAGCAGGCGGATCACGCGGAACACCCCGGAGTGCGCCACCACCAGCGGCGTGTCGTACTGCGCCAGCAGCGTGTTCAACGCCTCGGTTACGCGCGTACAGAAAGGCCGCCAGGCTTCGCCGTTCGGCGGCGTCTCCTCGTAGGGCGTCTGCTCGCTAAGGGGTCGGCACTCGAGATCGCCCCAGTCCCGCTCGCGCAGATCGGCAACCGGGGTCAGCGGCACACCGGGTAGCGCCAGCTCTGCGGTACGCCGGGCGCGCTGCTGCGGGCTGACGGCAACGATGCTCCAGGCGTGGTTTAACAGCAGCGGCGAGGCGTCGCGCGCCTGCTGCTCGCCCGTCGCCGTAAGCGGTACTTCAGTACGTCCGCCAATCAGACGATCGCGGTTAAGCGGCGTCTCACCGTGGCGAACAAAGACAAAAGGCTTATGTAGCAGCGTCATGCTTCTATCCTGAAACGGGGCTGGGTAAGGATGACGCAGCCCAGCATCTGCTGCCAGTGCGCGGCGTCCTCAACAGGGGTAAACAGCGGCACCAGCTGGCGACAGCCCAGCATCGCCACCAGCTCTTGTAAGCAGCGACGCGTGGGGTGAACGTTCCAGCGGCAGAAATCGACCTCGCCTCGCCGCTGCTGCTCGCGGGCACGGTGATTCATATGGCCGGTAAACAGGGTACGGTGGCGAAAATCAGCGCGCCGCCGCAGTTCGCCCGCTATGCCATGCAATCCGTCCGGGTCGGCCGCCAGAATGACCGGCGCGTCAGCGGTAAACGATGGCAGATTACGTACCTGCTGCCGCAGCTCATGCTCCACGCAGGGGCTCAGGCTGCCGTCGTTGTGCTCTGCCATGAGCATCAGCATCTCCCGGCAGGCGTTATCCATCACCACATCTTTAATACCGCGACGCGCCAACAGCAGAGCCATCTCTACAGCTCGTCCGGAAGGGGGAACCGGACAGAGCACCGGCAGCTGCATGTGCGGCCACAGAGCCTCAAGCTGCTGGCGCTGGGGCGTGTCGTACAGGCCATACGAGGCGTCCATCAGCGCTATCGCCGCAGGCGGGGGCGGATCGAAATGAAACAGCGCCGACTCCAGGCTGACATCGCCGCTGTAGAACAGGCCCCCCGCCACATCGAGGTGGAACCAGATCCCACCCCAGGCATGGCCGCTGCTGCCGGTGGTCACCGTCAATTCGCCGAGGGAGAACTGACCACGCACCGGTATCGGGTGAACGTTCAATCCCGGCGGCAGTGCGCGGGCCGTTACGGCGCTACAGTAGATAGGCACCGAGGCGGGCAGCCGTGCCAGCCCGGCGATATGATCGATGTGATCGTGACTGAGCAGCACCGCATCCAGCCGATCCGGCACCGGCCAGTCGTCCGCTCCCGGCTCCAGCGAGCCCCCGGCGTCCAGCAGAATGCGCTGCGTGGGGGTAGTCACCAGAATCGCGGCGGGCGTTTTGTCATGCAGCCCGCTGATAATCTCAATCGCCGTCACGCCGCCTCCAGCCGCCAGCCCTGATGCAGGCGCACGGCGGTGATCTGCTGCTCACGCAGCGGCAGGTGATGGAAGGCCGTGAGCGGTTGACCATCGGCCAGGCGCAGCGCCAGCAGGTAGCGCTCCCCCTGATAGATACAGTTTTCGACGGTGGCAGCCAGGCCGCCCTCGCCTATTTCAACGTGCTCGGGACGCACCAGCACCGGGTGGCGCACGCCATCGCTCACGCTCAGTCCATGATGAAGCTGCGCGCCATCCAGCTGACGGCTTTGCGCCGCGCTCGCCAGATTCAGCACGCTGCCCTTGCCAATAAAGCCCGCAACCCAGGCGCTGTACGGCTGCTGATAGAGTTCCTGCGGTGTACCCCACTGCATTAACGCGCCCCGGTGCATCACGGCAATATGGCTGGCCAGCGCCATCGCCTCCGCCTGGTCGTGAGTGACGTAGACAAAGGTTGCCCCAGTGCGGCGATGAAATTCGCGGAAGGTCTGCTCCATTGTGGCCCGCAGATGACGGTCAAGATTGGCCAGCGGCTCGTCAAGCAGCACCACCTGTGGCTCGGAGACCAGGCAGCGCGCCAGCGCCACGCGTTGACGCTGCCCGCCGCTCAGCGCCTGTGGCGAGCGCTCGGCGTACGCCGCCAGCTCCACCACCTCAAGGGCAGCCATAACCTGCTTATGTCGCGCCGCGCCGTTCACTTTTTTTAGCTTGAGCGGATAGCCCACGTTCTCTGCCACCGTCATATGCGGCCAGAGCGCGTAGGATTGAAACACCATCCCCATGTTTCGCGCCTCCGGCGGCAGATGGGTAGCCGCGTCGGCCAGCAGCCGGTTGCCCAGCGTCAGGCGGCCGCTGGAGAGCCGCTCCAGCCCGGCCAGAATACGCAGCGTGGTGGTTTTCCCGCAGCCGCTAGGCCCGAGCAGCGCCGTAAACGCGCCTTCGGGAATGGTCAGGTTAAGATCGTGCACCACGGTCTGGTCGCCGAATGTTTTACTCAGGCTCTCCAGTTTCAGTTCTGCCACGGGATCACTCCTTTGGGTAGATAGCGGCCAAGACCGCTCAGCATCAGCATTACCAACGCCACCAGTGCCACCACCATCACCGAGATGGCAGAGGCCAGTACCTTATCGCCGCTCTCATCGAGGTTGAAAATCACCACGCCGAGGGTCTCCTTGCCCGCGCTCCACAGCAGCGCCGAGACGGTCAGCTCATTCACCGCCGTCAGAAACACCAGCAGCGCACCGGCGAAGGCCGCCGGGGCCAGCAGCGGCAGGACGATATGCCGCAGCCGCTGGGAGAAGTTAGCGCCGGCCAGGCTGGCCGCCTCCTCCATCGCCGGATCGAGCTGCAGCATGCTGTTATGCAGCGGCTTCAGGCAGACGGTGAGAAAGCGCGCCAGGTAGGCGAAGAAGATGATCAGCAGCGTGCCGCTCAGGCTGATGCCGATGATGGGCAGCGGGCGAGCGAACAGCAGAATGCAGGCGATAGCCAGCACGACCCCCGGCAGGGTATAGGGAATGTCGATGGCGCTGTGCAGCCAGCGCAGCGGACGCGCGGGAAAACGCACCAGCAGCCACGCCAGCGGCAGGCTCAGCAGCATCAGCACCAGCGCAGCAGAGACCGACAGCAGCAGGCTGTTGCTCAGCGCGCGCCAGGTGGCGCTGCCGCTCTCCAGCATCGCCTGGTAAGCGTTAAAGGTCAGGGTCTGGGCCGTCAGCGGCACGCCGAGGGTTGGTACCAGCGAGGTCGCCACCAGCGCCAGCAGCGGGGCCAGCAAAATAGCGACCAGCACCACCCCCAGCAGCAGCTCGGTAGCGAGACGCCATCTGCCAAGCTGGAAGTCGAGCGCCCGCCCGGCCATGCCGATCAGCGGCAGCGCGTGTCGGCGCTGGAGATAGCCCTGCAGGGAGACAATGCCGATCGCCAGTACGCCCATCAGCACCGACAGCGCCGCCACGTCGCTGAGCATCGACGGCCCGAAACTCGACAGCGACTGGTAGATCTGAATCGGCAGCACAAAGTAGGAGATGGGTATGCCCAGCATCGCCGGAATACCAAAGTTGCCCAGCGCGGAGACGAAGGCTATCGCCGCCCCGGCCCACAGCGCGGTGCGGCACAGCGGCAACACAATGTCGATCAACACCCGCCACAGCGAAGCGCCATTCAGCCGCGCCGCCTCGATCTGCTCTTTCGGCAGGCACTGAAGCTGGGTGCGCAGGGCCAGAAAGACCAGCGGCGCGTGCTGGATCCCCAGCAGCAGAGCGATGCCCTCGGGAGAGTAGAGCGGATTAGCGCTGCCGAACGACGGCGCAATCCCGAGGCTGTTAAGCAGGATGCTGCTCGGCCCGAAAAGCTGGAGCCAGCTCAGGGCTGTCACCTGGGGTGGGATCATCATCGGCAGCATAAACAGGAATACCCAGACCTGCTTGAGGCGGATATTGGTCAGCGCGAGACAGAAGGCAAACAGCCCGCCCAGCAGCAGCGAGAGCAGCGTACCCAGGCCGCTGGTATAGAGGCTGTTATAGAGCGCGGTCCAGGTCGTCGGGTTGCTGAGCACTCGCCACAGGCTGCTGCTGCTCCCCTGCTGCCAGTCAAGCAGCGCCGAGACCAGCAGCCGCAGGCTCGGCAGCAGACTCAGCAGCGCCACCAGGCCGAGCAGCAGCCAGAGCAGCCCCTTCGGCGGACCGCTGCTGGCGGGTTGACGGAGGGTCATGGTGGTCATCGGTTAGCGGTTTCCAAACAGATTGGCGAAGCGTTTTTTATTGGCGTCAGTATCCGCCAGCGCCTTCGCCGGGTCATACGGCATCAGCTTGATGCTCTCCCGCGCCGGGAAGCCTTCCGGCGCCGGGAGGCTCGCATCGGCTGGCAGATAGCCCTGCTTCAGCACCAGGCGCTGACCCGCATCCGACAGCACAAAGTCGATAAAGGCTTTAGCCCCGTCCGGATTTTTCGCGTTCTTCAGCATCGCTACCGGTTCGGTGACGATGCTGACCCCCTCTTTCGGGAACACGAACTCAATCGGTGCGCCTTTGGCTTTTTCGCGGATGGCCATATAGTCCACCAGCACGCCGTAGCCTTTGCTGCCGGAGGTGATGGCATTCATCACCGCGCCGTTTCCGCTCTGGGGCATCGCGCCGTTAGCCTTTAGCTTTTCATACCAGGTAAAGCCGAGCTGCGGATCGTTCATCAGCGTCGCCATATGGATCTGCGCCGCGCCGGAGTAGAGCGGGCTGGGCAGCGTGGTCATGTTCTTGAGTTCAGGCTTAAGCAGATCCTGCCAGGCGCCAGGCTTCACCGGCGCGCGGGTATTGTAGGCAATGCCGGTGGTAATTAGCTTGGTGCCATAGTAGTAGCCCTGCGGATCGTACAGCTGAGCATCGTAGCGGCTGGCCTCAGGGGATTTATAGGCCGCAAGCAGATCCTGCTTTTTCAGAGACTCCATCGTGACGCTATCGGCGATCAGCAGCACGTCCGGCGCAGCACCGCCTGCCGCCAGCTCAGCCTGCAGGCGCGCCGTTAGCTTGGTGGTTCCGTCACGGATCCACTTGACCTCAATGTCCGGGTGCGCCTTTTCGAAGGCGGTGACGGTCATCTGGGCATCTTCGTTCGGCTGGCTGGTATAGAGCGTCAGCGTGGAGGCGGCGAAAGCCGGCGTGCTTAACGCGGTTACGATAACGGCTGCCAGCGCGGTGTGCTTCATCATGGTCTCTTCCCTCTGTTTTCGTTGTGATGATTAAAACAGGGAAATCTGACAAAAATATGACCAGCTTTTTTTCGTAGTAATAATTTCACATTCGCGCGCTAGCATGATGAAAAAGGGTGCTAACAGGAGCGAATGATGACCCCCGAATCCCGCCGCACGGCGATTGTCGAGCTGGTGACGGCGCATGGCGAAAGCAGCATTGAGCAGCTGGCGCAGCACTTTGGCGTCTCGCTGCAAACCGTACGTAGCGATCTGCGCATGCTCACCTCGGGTGGACTGCTGCTGCGGCGTCACGGCATGGTTGCCCCTTTCGCCCGCGAAAACATTGGTTATCAGCAGCGCGAGATCGTCAACATTGCGGGCAAGCGCTGGATCGGTGAGCGCACGGCGGTGCTGCTGGGCGATTACCAGAGCTGCTTTCTCGGTACCGGCACCACCGTTGAGATGGTGGCCCGGGCGCTACCGGAACAGAGTCGGCTGGCGGTATTCACCAATAATCTGCACGCCGCCGAAGCGCTGAGCCGTCTTGCCGCCTGCGAGCTGACGGTAGCGGGCGGGCGCGTCCGCAAGCGCGATCTGGATGTGATCGGCAGCGATGCCCAGACCTTTTTCAGCCGCTATCGGGTCGATGCGGGCGTGGTTTCAATAGGCGGGATCGGTGAGGCGGGCGAGCTGTATGACTATAACGATGATGAGGTTGCCGCGCGACGGGCGCTGGTGGCCAGCGCGGCGGTGAGCGTGCTGGTGGTGGACAGCACTAAGTTTGGCCGGAACGCGATCTGCCAGAACGGCAGCGTGGGGGATTTCGATTACGTGATCAGCGACAGGCCCCCTACGCCCCAGCAGCATGCGGTCATTAAGCAGATGGGAACCAGATGGCTAAGCCGGGAGTACGTTTAACCCTCGCAATGCCCGGTGGCGCTGACGCTTACCGGGCCTACGAGCCTCACGCCTGACGCAGGTTCTGCGCCGCTTTCACCATGTTCGCCAGCGCGGCACGGGTCTCCGGCCAGCCACGGGTTTTCAGGCCGCAGTCCGGGTTAACCCACAGGCGTTCAGCCGGGATGCGATCCGCCGCCTTCTTCAGCAAGGTCTCGATCGACTCTACGTCCGGCACGTTTGGCGAGTGGATATCGTAAACCCCCGGCCCGATCTCATTCGGGTATTCAAAGGCTTCAAACGACTCCAGCAGCTCCATATCCGAGCGCGAGGTTTCAATGGTGATCACGTCCGCATCCAGCGCAGCAATCGAATCCATGATGTCGTTGAACTCGCAGTAGCACATGTGGGTATGGATCTGCGTCTCGTCCTTCGCCACTGCGGCGTTAATTCGGAAGGCTTCCACGCCCCACGCCAGGTAGGCCTCCCAGTCGCTGCGCCTTAGCGGCAGCCCTTCCCGCAGGGCTGGCTCATCAATCTGGATGATGCCGATGCCTGCCGCCTCCAGGTCCGCCACTTCGTCCCGCAGGGCCAGCGCGATCTGCTTAGCGATGGTTTCCCGGCTGACGTCCTCGCGCGGGAAGGACCAGCAGAGAATGGTCACCGGCCCGGTGAGCATCCCTTTTACCGGTTTGTCAGTGAGGGACTGGGCATATTTTGCCCACTCCACGGTGATCGCTTCCGGACGGCTAACGTCGCCGATCACCACCGGCGGCTTCACGCAGCGGGAGCCGTAGCTCTGCACCCAGCCGTTCTGGGTAAAGACAATGCCGTCCAGGTGCTCGCCGAAATACTCCACCATGTCGTTACGCTCGGCTTCACCGTGCACCAGCACGTCGAGGCCCAGGCGCTCCTGCTCGGCTATTGCCTGCTTAATATGTTCGGCGATGCCGGTGCGGTAGCTACCCGCGTCTAATCGTCCCTGTTTGAACTCCAGGCGTAGGCCGCGGATCTCAGTGGTCTGCGGAAACGAGCCGATGGTGGTTGTCGGCCAGGCGGGCAGGTTGAAACGCGCCCGCTGAGCCGCTGCACGCTCCGCGTAGGGACGCACGCGCTGGCTATCTCTGGCGGTAATCGCCGCCAGCCGCTGGGCCACCGCCGTATTATGCACCCGGGTCGAATCGCGGCGCGCCTGGATCGGGGCGCTCCATGCAGCCAGTGGCGCGGTGTCGCCGCTGTTCAGGGCATCGCGCAGCAGAGCCAGCTCATGGCATTTTTGCAGGGCGAAGGCAAACCAGCTCTTCACTTCGCCATCCAGTCGAGTTTCGACGCTCAGATCGATGGGGGTATGCAGCAGCGAGCAGGAGGAGGCGACCCACAGATCGCGCTGGCCGACGATATCTTTAATCTGGGCATATTTCTCGGTGAGATCGGCCCGCCAGACGTTACGGCCGTTTACCAGTCCGGCAGAGAGCAGCCAGTCGGCTGGCAGACGGCGGTGCAGCTCGGCTACGTCATCCTTGCCATGCACCAGGTCAACATGCAGGCCCTGCACCGGCAGCGCAGCAATGGTATCGAGATTCGGCGTCACGCCTTCGAAATAGGTGGTCAGCAGCAGCTTCACCTGCCCTGCCAGCGCCTGATAGGCGGGCTTAAAGGCGTTCAGCCACGGCTGGGGCAGCTCCAGCACCAGCGCGGGCTCGTCAATCTGGACCCACTCAACGCCGCGTTTAGCCAGCTCGGACAAAACCTTCTGGTAGACCGGTAGAATGTCGTTCAGCAGGCTCAGGCGATCAAACTGCTCGCCCTTTACCTTGCCCAGCCACAGGTACGTTACTGGCCCCAGCAGGACGGGCTTCACTCTATGGCCCAGGGCCAGCGCCTCGTCTACCTCATCCAGCAGCTGGGTCCAGGTCAGCGTGAACCGCTGGCCTTTGGTGAACTCGGGCACCATGTAGTGGTAGTTGGTGTTAAACCATTTGGTCATCTCCGCCGCCGCCGCCGGTTCACCGGTAGGCGCCCGGCCGCGGCCAATGCGGAACAGGGTGTCGATATCGACCGATCCATCGCTGTTCTGATGACGAGCCGGTACGTTGCCAAGCAGCAGGCTGGTGGTCAGAACATGGTCGTACCAGGCGAAATCGCCCACCGGCAGCAGCTCAATGCCCGCCTGCTTCTGTTGCTCCCAGTGGCGGGCGCGCAGCTCGCGGCCTACCGCCAGTAGCGCTTCTTGCGTGATATTACCCGCCCAGTAGCTCTCTAGTGCTTTTTTCAACTCGCGACGCAGACCAACGCGAGGAAAACCGAGGGTGTGATTCAGTACAGTCATGGTATGCCCCTTGTGAATTTTAGGATTTTGGACGTCCAGATGTTTACACATCTATATTCGACAGGTACTGTATCTTCCTCAAGCGCAAAATGTTCATGGCGAAGTGAAGGACTTTCATGATCGAAATTAAACACCTGAAAACGCTCCAGGCGTTACGGAACAGCGGATCGCTGGCGGCGGCGGCGGCCACGCTGCATCAGACGCAGTCGGCCCTCTCTCACCAGTTCAGCGATCTCGAACAGCGCCTTGGCTTCCGTCTTTTTGTGCGTAAAAGTCAGCCGCTGCGCTTTACGCCGCAGGGTGAGATCCTGTTACAGCTGGCCAATCAGGTGCTGCCGCAGATTAGCCGTGCGCTGCAGGAGTGTAGCGAGCCGCAGCAAACTACCCTGCGGATCGCCATTGAGTGCCACAGCTGTATTCAGTGGCTCACTCCCGCGCTGGAGAATTTCCGTAACAAATGGCCGCAGGTAGAGATGGATTTCAAATCCGGCGTGACCTTCGATCCCCAGCCAGCCCTGCAGCAGAGCGAGCTGGACGTGGTGCTGACCTCAGACATTTTGCCGCGCAGCGGGCTGCACTATTCACCGATGTTTGATTTTGAAGTGCGCCTGGTGCTGGCCCCGGATCATCCCCTCGCCACACGGGCACGCATTACCCCGGAGGATATCGCCGCTGAGACGCTGCTGATCTATCCGGTCCAGCGCAGCCGGTTGGATATCTGGCGCCACTTCCTGCAGCCGGCGGGCGTCAACCCGATGGTGAAGAGCGTGGATAACACGCTGCTGCTGATCCAGATGGTGGCGGCCCGGATGGGTATCGCGGCGCTGCCGCACTGGGTGGTAGAGAGCTTTGAGCGCCAGGGTCTGATCGTGACCAAGACCCTGGGGGAAGGACTGTGGAGTCGGCTGTACGCGGCGGTGCGCGATGGCGAGCAGCGTCAGCCGGTAACGGAGGCGTTTATTCGCTCAGCGCGGAACCATGCGTGCGACCACCTTCCTTTTGTGCGGAGCGCGGAGCGACCCAGCGGCGATGCACCCACAGGGACGCCAATATCACACTCCCCCCGAGGATAAAGCTCGGCCAGTGGGGCTGCTCCTGCCAGATGGCAAGGTTAACCAGCAGCCCTGCCGGAACGTGCATGTTATTCATGATGCCGAGCGTACCGGCATCCACCTGGGTTGCGCCGTAGTTCCACATGAAGTAGCCAATTCCTGACGCCACCACGCCGAGAAATACCAGAATGCTCCACTGCAGGTTCGTCTCCGGCAGCTTCTGGGCATTGCCCAACGCAAACCAGGCCACCACCGCTACCAGGAACGCGCCCAGGTAGAACCAGGCGAAGGCGTTGTGCTGCGGCATCGGGCGGGTCTCCATCAGGCGCTTGTAGCCCACCATGCCAATGGCGAAGCTGATGTTAGAGAGCTGCACCAGCAGCAGTCCGGTCCAGAAGTGGTTAGTGACCTGATCGTAACGAATGATCCCCGCGCCAATCACCGCCAGCAGCGCGCTCAGCGCATAGCCCCAGCGCAGCCGCCGTCGGCTCATCAGATCGTAAATCAGGGTGATATAGAGCGGCGTCAGAACGGTAAACAGCAGCAGCTCGGAGACCGTCAGGTAGAGATAGGCGCGGAAGCTGAGCATATACATGATGCCCAGCTGCATGGCCCCCACCAGCATATAGAGGCCGATGGTTTTCAGCCCGTGGCCGCGGGTGCGTAAAAACGGCAGGAACACCAGCGCCGCCAGCCCGACGCGCATCAGCACGGAGAAGTAGCTGTCGATATGTCCGGCAAGATATTCGCCATAGAGGCTAAAGGAGAAGGCCCACAGAACGGTGGTGATAATCAGTAACGCCACAATAGGTGTCTCGTTGGTTAATGAGCACCCATTGTAGCGGAGTTACGGGTTGACAACTGATTAATCGTTAATCAATCAAGAAACAGCTTACGCAGATAGTGCGGCACGGCGTTCTCACCGTTAGTGCCAATCACTTCCAGCTCTGGATAGCGATCTTTCAGGCGCTGGTGCGCGTTGGCCATGATGCAGCCTTTACCCGCCATAGAGAGCATCTCGGCATCGTTCATGCCATCGCCAAAGGCGATGCACTCCTTCAGGCTGTGGCCCATCGCGGTTGCCACGGCCTCAAGGGCGTGGCCTTTCGACACGCCGCCCGCCATCACTTCCAGACAGGTCAGCGTGGAGAAGCTGACGTTGACGCGATCGCCCCAGCGGGCGTTGATCGCCTGCTCCAGAGGCAGCAGCGGCTCGTGGGTATCGCAGGTGAAGAACACTTTGCTGATCCCCTCTGGATCAAGCAGGCCTGGCTCAAAGAGGGAGTACTGGAAGACGGCCTCTTTGAAAAAGCGCATCTCATCAGGACGGTGGCGGTTGATAAACCACTCGTCGTCACGGTAGACGTTAGTATCGATGTGCGGATCGTGATGCATCACGCCAAACAGATCCTCAGCGATTTCGCGATCCAGATTATGCGTAAAGACCAGGTTGCCATCGGTATCGTGCACCCGCGCCCCGTTAGAGGTGATCATATAGGCTTTGATACCTAGCTTATCGCGGATCTGTCCTACGTCGACATGGTGACGGCCAGTGGCAAAAACGAAGTTGACGCCGCGCGCGGTCAGCAGCTTTAACGTCTCTTTGGCGTAGGGGGAGAGTGAGTGGTCGGGTGAGAGTAGCGTGCCATCTAAATCAGACGCAACAACCTGATACATAATAGATTTAACCTCTGGTCAGGCGGCGAGCCGCCGGATTAGTTATGCCTGTCGAAAAAATCAACGATGGCGTTAAGCGCGACTGAGCGCATGGCGTCCTTTTCAAAAAGGATCTCATGGTACGCACCTTTAATGACCAGCGGCTTGCCTCCTTCACAGGGGTGGCCCGCTGCGGCGCGAATTTCACAGAAACGGTCGTGCATTCGGTTATCGACGACGCGCTCCTCTTCTGCCTGGAGCAGGAGCATCGGTGTTGTATCCTGCGCCGCGCCCGCCAACACCTTTTCACCGGCGAGAATGCCCTCTCGCACCCAGTGGTTGGTCGGCCCGCCGACGCGAAGCTGCGGATCGTCAGCATAGCAGCGCAGGTTTCGCCGGTAGCGTACCCGGCTATGGGTAAGCACGTTAATGCTAAACGGCAGCGCATGCCAGCGTCCCGTACCTAGCGCATAGCTCTCCCGGAACGGCTGATAGCCTTCGGCCCAGTTCAGGATATGGCGTACCATCCACTCAGGCAGACGGATAACAATACCAAACATTGGCGCGCAGAGCGCAATCGCATCGCAACGCTGCGGCTGACGTTGCAGCAGCAGCGTAGCAATCGCGCCGCCCATCGAGTGGGCCAGAATATAGCGTTTACGCCACGGTCCCGGCACGACCTCCTGCTGCCAGAAGGCCTGCAGATCGTCAACGTAGTCATCAAAATTATCGACATGGCCGCGGTGTCTGTCGGGCAAGATCCGTCCGGAGCGCCCCTGCCCGCGATGGTCAATGATCAGCACGTCAAAACCGAGATGAAACAGATCGTAGGCAAGCTCGGCATATTTAACATAGCTTTCAATACGTCCTGGGCAGACGACGATCACCCGATCGTGCTCGGCGGCATGAAAGCGCACAAAACGCACCGGAATATCGCCAACGCCAGTGAATTCAGCCTCTTCACGCTGCCGCCAGAAATCGGTCAAGGGTCCGTGCGTGAAAGCCGCAAAGGCATTTTCTCTTGTTTCCCACCCCTTTTTCTGCCGAAACATTGGGTTTCCGCCCCCGGTCGTCTGTAAAATTGTTTTTTTATGACTCGTGATACAACACGTTAACAATAGCGTATTGTTGCATAAAATATATCGTTCAGGGAGTTTCGCATGACCTTCGAGTGGTGGTTTGCCTATCTTCTTACCTCAATCATCCTTAGCCTTTCGCCAGGCTCCGGCGCGATTAATACCATGACTACCGCCATCAGCCACGGCTACCGGGGCGCAGCGGCGTCGATTAGCGGTCTGCAGACCGGCTTGGCCATTCATATCGTACTGGTGGGTGTTGGTCTCGGCACGCTCTTCTCCCGCTCGCTGCTGGCCTTTGAGGTGTTGAAGTGGGCGGGCGCGGCCTATCTGGTCTGGTTGGGCATTCAGCAGTGGCGAGCCGCCGGTGCGCTGGATCTCAATACCCTCGCCCAAACCCAGTCTCGCGGGCGACTGTTTAAGCGTGCCGTCTTTGTGAACCTCACCAACCCCAAAAGCATCGTGTTCCTTGCCGCGCTGTTTCCGCAGTTTATCAATCCGGATCAGCCTCAGGTGATGCAGTATCTGGTGCTTGGCGTCACCACCATTGTGGTAGATATCATCGTGATGATTGGCTATGCCACTCTTGCAACGCGTATCGCAGCGTGGATCAAAGGGCCGAGGCAGATGAAGGCGTTGAACCGGGTATTTGGCTCGCTGTTTATGCTGGTCGGTGCGCTGCTGGCCTCGGCAAGGCACGCCTGATAAATTCAGGGGCCTGCTCGCAGCGTTAGGGTAATAAGCTGCACGTTCGAGCTGCCCCCTGCAGCGCTGCCCACAAGTAGAGAAGTTTCCTCTTTTCTACGCTGTTGGCCCAGCGCGACCACTGCCAGAATGCCGCCTGACTCTCTCATTCAAGGATGATGAACGATGGCGGAGACAGCCACACCGCATGATGCCGTATTTAAAACCTTTCTTTCTCGTGTAGAAACCGCGCGGGATTTTATTGAGATTCATCTCCCTCCCGCGTTAATCCGCATCTGTAAGCTTGATACCCTGCATCTGGAATCGGGAAGTTTCATTGAAGACAGCCTGCGTCCCTACTATAGCGACGTTCTCTATTCGCTGGAGACGACCTGCGGGCGTGGCTATGTGCATATTCTTATTGAACATCAGAGCTCACCGGACAAGCACATGGCGTTTCGGTTAATGCGCTATGCGGTAGCGGCAATGCATCAGCATCTGGAGGCTGGGCATAAAACCCTGCCGCTGGTGATCCCCATCCTGTTCTATCAAGGACGGCGTAGCCCCTACCCCTGGTCCCTGAACTGGCTGGAAGCATTTAGCGATCCAGATATTGCTCGCCAGCTCTACAGCACCGCCTTTCCCCTAGTGGATATCACCGTTATCCCCGACGATGAGATCATGCAGCACCGCAGCATGGCGGCCCTGACGCTCATTCAGAAGCATATTCGTCAGCGCGATATGGCACAGCTTTTGGACAAGCTCACAGTTTTGTTGATGCTTGAGCAGATGAGCAGACAACAAGTCATCACGTTGATAAACTACATCGCACAGGCGGGAGAAGCACAGGACGTTCAGACACTGTTATTTGGACTGGCACAGCGCGTGCCGCAGCATGGAGAAACATTGATGACCTTTGCAGAACATATGAAGCAGATTGGCCTGGCTGAAGGTATTCAGGAAGGAAAACGCGCTGCCATGCTAGAAATCGCCAGAGCGATGCTACAGCGGGGTTTTAATAGCAGTACGGTCACGGAGATCACCGGCCTGTCAAAAGACGAACTGCAGCAGCTCCCACACTGAAACTTGACCCGCCCGGTTAAACCCGGACGGGCAGATTCTTAACGCGAGATAATCAGGTGCAGGCCAAAGGCGGTGAAGAGCGCGCCGGCCACGCCGTCGATCCACTTCGCCATACGCTGATAGCCGCGGCGCATCGCTGGCAGAGCAAACAGGCTCGCCACCAGGGTAAACCAGGCAAAAGTCTCCAGCGCAATCAGCACGAAAATCCCCCAGCGCGCCGTTTCACCAACGCTGTCACCTACAAACAGTGAGAAGACCGAGCCGAAGTAGATAATCGCTTTCGGATTCGCCAGGTTAGTCAGCAGCCCCTTCACAAAGCTACGCCCGCCGGTTGCCAGCTCCACCTGCGGCGCAGGTGCGTTAATGGCCTCTTTCTTCAGCGCCCCACGCAGCATCTGGTAGCCCATCCAGCAGAGATAGAGCCCACCGCCGACCATAATAATGGTGTGCAGCCAGGCCATTTTTTCAAGGATCAGATTAAGGCCAAGCAGCGCCACGCCTGCCCAGATCATGACGCCGAGGGTGATCCCCAGCACGCCCATCATCGCCTCTTTGCGCGATCGGCTAACGGCGGTTTGCGAGACAAAGAAGAAGTCCGGGCCGGGGCTCATCAGCGCCACCAGATGCACCAGCGCCACGGTCAGAAATAGCGTTAACATAGATTACTCGTGGGGAAAGATTGATCAGGCTACTATCCTGGCACCTTTTAGCTCCGCTGACTACTCATCGTCACCGTCAACGTGCTCGCGAATGAGGGTCATAAACGGCTTGCCAAAGCGCTCGAGCTTGCGCATCCCGACACCGTTCACGCTGAGCATCTCGCTGGCGGTGATCGGCATCTGCTCGGCCATCTCGATCAGCGTGGCATCGTTGAACACCACGTAGGGTGGAATATTCTCTTCATCAGCAATCGCCTTACGCAGCTTGCGCAGTTTGGCAAACAGCTTGCGGTCGTAGTTGCCGCCGAAGACTTTCGGGTTTGCCCGCGCCTTCACGACCACGACGCGCGGCACGGCCAGCTGGAGCGGCACCTCGCCACGCAGGAAGGGGCGTGCGGCCTCGGTAAGCTGTAACGCCGAGTGCTGGGCGATATTCTGCGTCACCACGCCAAGGTGGATAAGCTGGCGGATCACGCTGACCCAGTGCTCTGTGGTCTGGTCACGGCCTTCGCCATAGATCTTGAGCTTGTCATGACCCATGTCGCGAATACGCTGGTTATTCGCCCCGCGTAGTACCTCAACCACGTAGCCCATACCAAAGCGCTGGCCGACGCGGTAGATAGCGGAGAGCGCTTTCTGGGCGTCCACCAGGCCGTCGTAGCGGCGCGGCGGATCGAGGCAGATGTCGCAGTTGCCGCACGGCTTCTGACGCCCTTCGCCAAAGTAGTTCAGCAGCACCAGGCGGCGGCAGGTCTGCGCTTCGGCAAACGCCCCCATCGCGTTGAGCTTGTGGCGCTCAATATCCTGCAGCTGGCCAGGCGGCTTCTCCTCCAGGCATTTACGCAGCCAGCCCATATCCGCCGGATCGTAAAACAGCATTGCCTCGGCAGGCAGGCCATCACGTCCGGCGCGGCCGGTCTCCTGGTAATAGGACTCAATGTTGCGCGGGATATCAAAGTGCACCACAAAGCGCACGTTGGGTTTGTTGATACCCATCCCGAACGCTACGGTAGCTACCACGATCTGCAGATCGTCGCGCTGAAACTTCTCCTGCACGTCGGCGCGAATGCTGTTGTCCAATCCGGCGTGATAGGCCCCGGCGCTAAAGCCACGGGCCTGCAGGCGCGCGGCGGTATCTTCAACCTTAGCGCGACTGTTGCAGTAGATGATGCCGGATTTGCCCCGCTGCTCCTGGACGTAGCGCAGAAGCTGATCGAGCGGCTTAAACTTCTCCAGCAGGGTATAGCGAATGTTGGGACGGTCGAAGCTGCTGACCTGGATCAGCGGATCGCGCAGGCCAAGCAGATGCACTATATCGCTGCGGGTGGTGTCATCCGCCGTTGCGGTCAGCGCCATAAAGGGCACAGCGGGGAAGCGGGCGCGCAGTTGGCCGAGCGCGGCGTACTCGGGGCGGAAATCGTGCCCCCACTGTGAAATACAGTGCGCCTCGTCAACCGCCACCAGGCGTAGATCCCAATGCGCGAGATGCTCAAGGAAGTTATCCAGCATCAGGCGTTCCGGCGCGATGTAAAGCAGGCGGATCTGGCCGCTGCGGCAGCCCGCCATAATGCCCTGCTGCTCCTCCCGGCTCTGGGTGGAGTTCAGACAGGCGGCGGCCACGCCGTTAGCGAGGAGCTGGTCGACCTGATCTTTCATCAGCGAAATCAGCGGCGATACCACCACCGTCAAACCGCTTTGTACCAGCGCCGGAATTTGATAGCAGAGGGATTTCCCGCCGCCGGTCGGCATCACCACCAGACAGTCGCGCCCAGCGAGCACGGTCTCAATGATGGTCTGCTGGCCCGGGCGGAACTGCTGGTAGCCGAAGGTTTCTCGCAAAACCTGCCCTGCCCCCGACTCCAGATTCAATACTTCCGCCTGCGCCACGTTAACCCCATCTGCCTTCAAAAAATGACTCTGCCTTAAAAAAGATCGTTAAGCATAACGCCCACGCCTACGCGTGTCTGGTTAAAGTTGTAATCAATTAATGATTCACCGTAACCGCTGTAAACCTGGGTATACAAGCGTACGTGCTTCGTGACCGGATAGCTCAGACCCAGCTCGGCGCCGCCGTAGCCGGTATTCCAGTTGTACTGCCCTTTAGCACTCAGAATGGCCTCGCCCAGCTGGTAGCCGATCTTGAGCTGGTAGTAGCCCATATACTTGGTGATATCTGGGTTATCGTCGGTGTCGCCCACCACGAACCAGGGTTTGACCTCCACCAGCCAGTTAGCATTCTGCGCCATCAGGCGGCTATAGATTCGGTTCCAGCTGCGGGAGGTGGGATCGGAGCGACCGTTAGAGTCGTGATTATACCCGAACTCGACGTCGCGCAGCGTCCAGCCTGCCAGTTCATAATCGGTAGCGAAGCCGAGGAATAGCTGCGGCTCGTAATTGGTTTCACGAAACGGCGAAGACTCACCGCTGTTAGAGAGCTGCCACCAGGACTTTTGCGTATAGGACGCGCCCAGCACCGAGTTTGGCCCTATGATACCGCGCCAGAACGGGAATGCCAGGCTGAGCTGGAATTTTACCTCATCTTTGCGAGCATTATCGGACCAGTTGTAGGTGCTGATCGCCTCTTTGTTAAGATCGCTGGTCACCGTATAGAGCAGATAGTTGGATTCATACGGATAGAGCGTAAAGGGGTTGTCGTGCTCCTGTAACATATTCGCGATGATGCTGCCGCGTACGGCGGGTGCATCGTGTACAGCTTTAACCGTGGCTTCCTGCGCTAATGCTGTAAAAGGCAGTGCGATGGCTGACAAAAACCAGGGCAGATACGTCCGCATCGGTTTTGCTCTCCTGACCAAAATTGTTGAGATGGGTAATATTCAGACACCTATTTTACATATTTCTATAAACGCTGCGCAGCTATCGTTTCTGAAAGTGGAAAACAACAATTAAGAAGCATAAAATCAACAACTCATTAACTACCGGACGCATAAAATAATGTCAGCCGTTCTTACCGCCGAGGAAGCTTTACAGCTGGTGGGCGAAATTTTTGTTTATCATATGCCCTTTAACCGCGCGCTGGGGCTGGAGCTGGAGCGCTATGAAAAATCGTTTGCCCAGCTTAGCTTTAACAATCAGCCAATGATGGTGGGCAACTGGGCACAAAGCATCCTTCACGGTGGGGTGATTGCCTCTGCGCTGGACGTCGCGGCAGGACTGGTCTGCGTTGGCAGCACCCTCACCCGCCATGACACCATTGCTGAAGAGGAGCTGCGCACGCGCCTCGCAAAGATGGGGACTATCGATTTGCGCGTCGACTACCTGCGTCCGGGTCGCGGCAATCGCTTTACCGCCACCAGCAGCCTGCTGCGGGCGGGGAATAAAGTTGCCGTGGCTCGCGTCGAGTTGCATAACGAAGAGCAGCTCTATATTGCCAGCGCCACCGCCACCTACATGGTAGGTTGAGGTGGCAAAATCAGGTAACATGCTGTTACTTTTTTGCTAACGGATTTGGATGTTCCGATGGATGCTAAGCAGACGCGGCAGGGCGTACTACTCGCTCTTGCCGCTTATTTTATTTGGGGTATCGCACCGGCGTACTTCAAGCTGATCGACTACGTTCCCGCCAATGAGATCCTGACCCACCGGGTTATCTGGTCATTCTTTTTTATGGTGATACTGATTAGCGTTAGCCGCCAGTGGTCACGGCTGAAAATCCTGCTGCAGACACCGAAGAAAATTGTGCTGCTGGCCCTCTCGGCGGTTTTGATCGGCGGTAACTGGCTGCTGTTTATCTGGGCGGTGAACAATCACCATATGCTGGAGGCCAGCCTCGGCTACTTTATCAACCCGCTGGTGAATATCGTGCTGGGCATGATCTTTCTTGGCGAACGCTTCCGACGCATGCAGTGGCTGGCGGTGATCCTTGCCGCCTGCGGCGTGCTGGTACAGCTCTGGACCTTTGGCTCGCTGCCAATCATCGCCCTGGCGCTGGCGTTCAGCTTTGCCTTCTATGGCCTGGTACGCAAAAAGATCGCCGTTGATGCTCAGATGGGCATGCTAATAGAGACCCTGTGGCTGCTGCCGGTCGCCGCCGTCTGGCTGTTTGGCATCGCTGACAGCCCTACCAGCCATATGGGCAGTAACCCCTGGTCGCTCAACGTGCTGCTGATGGCGGCGGGCGTGGTGACCACAATTCCACTGCTCTGCTTTACCGGTGCGGCTACCCGTCTACGCCTCTCGACGCTGGGCTTTTTCCAGTATATCGGCCCGACGCTAATGTTCTTGCTGGCGGTCACCTTCTACGGTGAAGTGCCGGGGATGGATAAGATGGTGACCTTTGCCTTTATCTGGGTGGCATTGGCAATTTTCGTGATGGACGCTATCTATACCCAGCGCCGGATGCGGAAGATGTAATGACGCCAGGTGGTGCAAAACCACCTGGCCTGGAACGATTACAGCCAGTTTTTGCGTTTAAAGTAGAGATAGGGCGCCAGGCCAGCGAGCATCATAAACACGATCGCGCCTGGGTAGCCAAAGCTCCAGTGCAGCTCCGGCATAAACTCAAAGTTCATGCCGTAGCTGGAGGCCACCAGCGTCGGCGGCAGGAACACCACCGAAACCACCGAGAAGATCTTGATGATGCGGTTCTGCTCGATGTTGATAAAGCCCATCGCTGCCTGCATCAGGAAGTTTACCTTCTGGAACAGGGATTCGTTATGCGGCAGCAGGGATTCGATATCGCGCAGGATCTCGCGGGCCTGCTCCAGCTGGCTGCCCGGCAGGCGTGCTTTACGCACCAGGAAATTCAGGGCGCGCTGGGTATCCATCAGGCACAGACGTACCTTCCAACCGATATCCTCCTGCTCGGCGAGTGCAGAGAGCGCTTCGTCGTACTCATCGCCCTGCTGGCCTTCCATAATCACGCGGCTCAGCTTCTCCAGATCGCTGTAGATATTCTCAATCTCGTCCGCCAGCTGTTCGATTTTGGTTTCAAAGAGATCGAGCAGCAGCTCGTAGGCGTTGCCGTCAACCATCGACTGGCTGCGGGCGCGCATCCGGTAGAGGCGAAATGCGGGCAGCTCACGCTCGCGCAGGGTAAAGAGGCGGCCGTCGCGAATGGTGAACGCCACCGTTGAGTTACCGGCGTGATCCTCTGCATCTTCAAAGAAGAAGAAAGAGTGAATATGCAGCCCGTCCTCATCCTCAAAGAAACGCGCGGAGGCTTCGATATCCTCCAGTTCAGGACGCGTTGCCAGGCTCTGACCGAGGTCCGTCTGCACACGGTGACGTTCATCGTCATCCGGCTCGACCAGATCTACCCACACCGCATCGATCAGGGTAGGTGTCTCTTCAACTTCGAGACGGGTGAGACGGTTATTTTCCAGTTGAAATGCGCTCAACATGACCGGGACTCCCAATACAAAAATTATCGGACAGTTCGGTGGGCACACAGAAACAAATTGGGTTTCAGACCATTAAACAGCCTGACTCAGCGCGACGGGAATAATTGTCGCTGACAACCACTAAGGCCATCAGCGCGAGGAGATAGCCTTAGGAGTTGTTCCTGGATGACAGGGAATTGAGCCAGTATCTACTGGGTGTGTCCAAGGCGAATGTCCTCTTAGCGTGATCGTGCGCGCATGTTACGCCAGCTAAAATATGGCGTCAACACGCAACGGAACGCTGAAGAGCAATAATTGGCCTTCAGCGTTTAAGGGTAGCAGAGTGTTACAAAATAGTGATATTTTTCTGAAAGTTACACTTCTTCAAGGCGGGCGTAAGCGGCTACCAGCCATTTGATCCCCTGGCCCTGGAAGGCCACCTGCAGACGGCTGTGCTCGCCGCTGCCCTCGAGATTAACGATGGTGCCTTCGCCAAATTTCGGATGGCGCACGCGCTGGCCAAGCTTATAGCCGGAGTCGTTCTGCGCCACCGGGGTGCCCATGCGCTGATGGTTCACCGGGCGGCTAATGCTGGCACGCAGGCGCACCTCTTCCACGCAGTTTTCCGGCAGCTCGCCGATAAAGCGTGAGGGACGATGGTAGACCTCTTTGCCATACAGACGGCGGGTTTCGGCATAGGTCAGCGTGAGCTTCTGCATGGCGCGGGTTACGCCCACGTAGGCCAGACGGCGCTCCTCCTCCAGCCTGCCGCCCTCATCCAGCGACATCTGGCTGGGGAACATCCCCTCTTCCATGCCGACGATAAACACCTGCGGGAACTCCAGGCCCTTCGCCGAGTGTAGGGTCATCAGCTGCACCGCATCCTGCCAGGTATCGGCCTGCCCCTCGCCCGCTTCCAGCGCCGCGTGGGAGAGAAACGCCTGCAGCGGCATCAGATCTTCGTCTTCGTCGTTGTAGCTAAACTGGCGCGTTGCCGTCACCAGCTCCTCTAAGTTTTCGATACGTGCCTGGCCCTTTTCGCCCTTCTCCTGCTCGTACATCATCCACAGGCCGGAATCTTTGATCACCCGGTCGGTCTGCACGTGCAGCGGCATGTCGGCGGTCTCCTGGGCCAGGGCGTCGATAAGCTCGAGAAAACGCTGGAGCGCATTGGCGGCGCGTCCGGCCAGGGCCCGCTCCTGCAACAGCTCCCGGCTGGCCTGCCACAGTGTCAGCTGACGATCGCGTGACGCCTGGCGCACCACGTCGAGGGTGCGATCGCCAATGCCGCGCGTCGGCGTATTCACCACGCGCTCAAAGGCGGCATCGTCGTTACGATTGGCAATCAGGCGCAGATAGGAGAGGGAGTCTTTGATCTCCTGGCGTTCGAAGAAGCGCATGCCGCCATAGATACGGTACGGCATCCCCACCTGGAGCAGCGCCTCTTCCAGCACGCGCGACTGGGCGTTGCTGCGGTAGAGGATCGCACACTGCTCCAGCGCGCCGCCGCTCTCCTGCCAGGTCTTGATTCGATTCACCACGAAGCGCGCTTCGTCGAGCTCGTTGAACGCGCAGTAGAGCGAAATCAGCTCACCGTCGAGGCCTTCGGTCCAGAGCTTTTTCCCGAGGCGACCGTTGTTGTTCTCAATCAGGGCGTTAGCCGCGCTGAGAATGTTGCTGGTCGAGCGGTAGTTCTGCTCCAGGCGGATGGTCTCTGCGCCGGGGAAGTCGTTAAGGAAGCGCTGGATGTTCTCTACCTGCGCGCCGCGCCAGCCGTAAATAGACTGGTCGTCGTCGCCTACGATCATCACCTTGCCGGTGTCACCCGCCAGCAGGCGGATCCAGGCGTACTGAATGTTGTTGGTGTCCTGGAACTCATCCACCAGGATGTTAGTAAAGCGCTCGCGGTAGTGGTTGAGAATATGCGGCTTGTTGAGCCACAGCTCGTGGGCGCGCAGCAGCAGCTCGGCGAAGTCCACCAGTCCGGCGCGATCGCACGCCTCCTGGTAGGCCTGATAGACCTTCTGCCAGGTCTGCTCAACCGGGTTACCAAAGCTCTGAATATGGTGCGGGCGGATGCCTTCGTCTTTCTGGCCGTTGATGTACCACATCGCCTGGCGCGGCGGCCACTGCTTCTCGTCAAGGTTCATGGCCTTGATCAGACGGCGCAGCAGGCGCAGCTGATCCTCGCTGTCGAGGATCTGAAAATCCTGCGGCAGATTGGCGTCCAGATGATGAGCGCGCAGCAGGCGGTGCGCCAGCCCGTGGAAGGTGCCGACCCACATGCCGCCCTGGGTGGTGCCCATCAGCTGGCCGATACGGTGGCGCATCTCTGCCGCCGCTTTGTTGGTAAAGGTCACCGCCATAATCGAGTACGGCGAGCAGTTCTCTACGCTCAGCAGCCAGGCGATACGGTGAACCAGCACGCGCGTCTTACCGCTGCCTGCGCCCGCCAGCACCAGCATATTGCTGCGCGATGCGGCCACGGCGTCACGCTGTTTGTCATTAAGGCTGTCGAGCAGGTAAGAAACGTCCATTGGCACCGCCGGGAGAGAGGGGCCGTACAGACCCCTGTTAATATATACAGATTATCTGGTGATTATATCAGCGAGGTCAGAGATGCCAACCGAGAAATTTCAACGTGGGGTAATAAGCGACTGTCGGTCGCGGTCAGCAGGCTGACGCCTTCCGGTTTGATCCAGCAGGCCTGCATCCCGCAGCGGATCGCCCCCGCCACGTCGGTGGTGAGGTCATCGCCAACGTGCAGGATCTCTCCCAGCGGCAGGTCGAGCTTCTCTGCCGCCCGATGGTACATATCCTGATGCGGCTTTGAACGCCCGTCCGGGCCAGCACGCAGGACAAATTCAAAGTAGTCGCCGAGACCAAACCGTTCCGGCTGCGCATTGCCGTTGGTGATGGCCACCAGCGGCCACTTTTTGGCTAGCGCTGCCAGCGTATCGTGCGTGGCCTGTGGGACGTCGATCCGGCTGCGCCAGAGAGCAAAGTTTGCCATCGCCGCCGTAGCCCCCTCCTCTGCCTCTTCCGCGCTCAGGCCGGCATCCAGCATGGCGCGCTCCACTGCTCGCCGCCGCCACTCCGTGACGTCATGATAAATATCCGGCTCGCTGTCGCGCAGCGCCTGGCGCAAACGGTGGAAGTCGGTATTCTGCAGGTGGCTAAGAGAGGGATGATAGTTCTGCACGAAAGTCAGCGACTCGTGCTCGGTCCGCAGGATCACCTCACGGTTATCGTACAGGGTGTCATCAAGGTCAAAGGTCAGCGCGGAGATCTGACCCAGTGGACGATAAAAACGCATTATTTCCCCCGTTTGGCGCGTGGATGCGCCGCGTCGTACACCGAGGCAAGGTGTTGAAAATCAAGATGGGTATAGATCTGCGTGGTGGACAGATTCGCGTGGCCCAGCAGCTCCTGCACGCCGCGCAGGTCTCCGCTCGACTCCAGCATGTGGGTAGCAAAGGAGTGACGCAGCTTATGCGGATGCACGTGGCTGTTCAGCCCCTGCTTGATGCCCCACTCGGCAAACCGCTTCTGCACGTTGCGCGCCGAAATACGCTTGCCGAGCTTGGACAGAAACAGCGCCTCTTCATCCGTACCAAACAGCCCGCGCAGATCCAGCCAGTGTTCTACCCAGATCACCGCGTTGCGCCCTATCGGCAGACGGCGCTCCTTGCTGCCTTTCCCCAGCACCCACACCTCGCCGGTGTCGAGATCGAGATGGCGGATGTCGAGGTTCACCAGCTCCGACAGACGCAGGCCCGCACCATACATCACCTCCAGCATCGCCCGGTCGCGCACCGCCAGCGGATCGTTAAGATCGATATCCAGCAGACGGTTAACGTCGTCAACGTCGATATTTTTCGGCAGGTGGCGCGGCGCTTTCGGGGCAGAGATCCCCTTCGCCGGGTTGGCTATCAGCTCGCCCTGGCTTACCAGCCAGTCAAAAAAGCTGCGCAGGGCCGAAAGCCGCAGCGCCAGGTTTGCTGGCCCCAGCCCCTGACGTCGGCTCTTGACCGCAAAGCTGCGTACCACGGCGGCATCGCACTGCGGCCAGCTTTTGATATTGCTTTCATCCGCCAGCGTAATAATGGCCGCAAGCTGACGCTCATAGTTCAGCAGGGTGATCGGGCTCAGCTGCCGCTCAACGCTCAGGTAGCGCAGAAAACGGGTTACCAGCGGCTGCAGCGGCGAGTCGATCATATGCGTTCAATCCAGCGCGCCAGCAGCTCCGGCAGCATGGCCGCCACCTCTTGCAGCAGCTGGGTGCCCTGATCCGGGTGATAGTGGGTCACATCGCGGCTGCTGAAGATGATCACGCCGAGATCGCCATCGTGGCCCATCATGGAGAGCGCCACGGAGCCGATAGCGCGAGCCTCAGGCAGCAGAAGCAGCAGCTCAGGCCCGTTAAGCGGCCCCAGATAGTGATTCTCCTGACCCAGGCGCTGAATACGCAGCGGCTCAAAGGCCTGGCGGCTTAGCGCCAGATGAGTAAAGTCAGAGGGCGCACCGATGCGCCAGCGATCGGAAAACAGACGGATGCTGGCCCCTGCCAGACCCATCTCTTTTGCCCAGCGCTGGAAACGCACCAGCAGATCTTCAAGACTGCTGGCCGAGGCCATCTGTCCCTGCAGGCGCAGCAGGCAGGAGAAGAGATCTTCATTACTGCTCGCCTGCTCCATCAGCAGAGTCATGTTCTCTTCCAGCACGTTGATATGGTTACGCGCGCGCACCATCTGCCACTCAACCAGCGATACCGCGCCGCGCACCGGGTGCGGAACCTCGATCATCTGCACCGCCTGCGCGTTGCGGATAAAAAACTCAGGATTACGCAGCAGATAATCGACGACCTCGCGATCGGTAAGTTCGGCCAGGGCCGCCTGCTGCTCTTCCTCAATGTGCTTCATAGATGAATAAATCCGTCGTAGACGTGTGTTGCCGGGCCGGTCATAAACAGCGGCTGGCCCGGACCCTTCCAGGCAATATCAAGACGGCCGCCTGGAAGCTCCACGCGTACCTCTTCTGCCAGTAAACCTTGCTGGATCCCAACCGCGACCGCTGCACATGCGCCGCTGCCGCAGGCCTGGGTCTCGCCCGCGCCGCGTTCAAAGACGCGCAGGCGAATATGTTCGCGCTTAACGACCTGCATAAAACCGATATTGGCGCGCTCCGGGAAGCGCTCATGGCTCTCCAGTACGGGACCCAGCGTTTCAACCGGGGCGGTGTCGACACTCTCCACCTGAATCACGCAGTGCGGATTCCCCATCGAAACGACGCCGCACAGAATGGTCTGTTCGGCTGCGCGCATGATATAGGTTTTTTCCGCTTTGTTCGCGCGAAACGGAACGGCGGCGGGATCAAAGTTCGGCTCGCCCATATTAACCCGTACCAGCTCATCTTCCGTGACGCTTAGCACCATCCGCCCGTTGGCGGTGCTGACGCGAATATCGCGCTTGTTGGTCAGCCCCTTCAGCCGCACAAAGCGGGCGAAGCAGCGTGCGCCGTTGCCGCACTGGGACACCTCACTGCCGTCGGCGTTGTAGATCCGGTAGTGAAAGTCGAGATCCGGATCGTAAGGCGGCTCGACGATCAGCAGCTGATCGAAGCCAACGCCCAGATGGCGATCCGCCAGCCGACGGATCAGTTCGGGTGAAAAAAAGACATTCTGCGTTACCGCGTCGACGACCATAAAGTCGTTGCCAAGGCCATGCATTTTAGAGAACTGCATCATTGACTCCATTGCACAGGGACAGAATGTTACCGTCAGTAAATGACCTGAGTCGGGCCGTCACCGGTACCACGATCGTTACGCGTTGGCGTGGTCGTCTGGGCCGGGTTCTCCACTTTCTTCGTTGGCGGCGGAGCAGATTTGTCAGCTGGCGGGAAATAGAGAGGTCCCTTCAAACCGCAGCCCGTCAGGCTAAACAGGGTCAGAAGTACCGCCAGCGAACGAAAAACGTTTTTCATTATGGTTGCCTGTAAGTTCATGCTTTATGGTTTCTATCATCGCAGGAGAGGGCGCAAAAGCAAGAGTTTGCACGCCGCCTGCAATGGGAATTATTTCGCGTTATACTGCCGCCATCACGATCAGAAGGAAAAAAAATGAACGACTCTGAATTCCACCGCCTTGCCGATGGCCTGTGGCAAAGCATTGAAGAGCGCCTGGACAACTGGGACGGCGACAGCGATATCGACTGCGAGATCAACGGCGGCGTGCTGACCCTGACCTTTGAAAACGGCAGTAAAATTATCATTAACCGTCAGGAGCCGCTACACCAGGTCTGGCTAGCCACCAAGCAGGGCGGCTACCACTTCGATCTGAAAGGCGACGCGTGGATCTGCGATCGCACCGGCGACAATTTTTGGGATCTGCTGGAGCAGGCGGCAACGCAGCAGGCCGGGGAGCCGGTGAGCTTCCGTTAACTACGGTTTTGCGCCCTCGTAGGCCCGGTAAGCGCAGCACCACCGGGCATTCCTGAGGAAAACTCTCTTCAGGAGAAATAGTGCTGCAGCAGCGGCGCGTCGTTGTTTGGACTGGCCGGCGGCACCACACCAATCGCCTGGTTGCGGAACGGGATCACCTGCGCGCGTCCGTCCACTTTCACAATCTGGTAGAACTGCGGCAGATTGAAGTTGATAAAGCTGGAGCCGTAGGTAAAGCGATCGTGGGATGAGGAGTAGAAGCGGCTTACGTCGCGCACCAGCTCCTCTTTACTGCCCTCGCAGTGGTGATACACCTCTGCCCGGTTGCTCTCGTCCAGAATGTAGATGTTAAAGCCCGTCTCGTCGCCCGCCTCTTCAAAGAAGAACTGAATAATTCCTTCACTGGCAAAACCGTCGACCACCGGCGGCAGCTTGACCTGGTTGGTCTCTACCTGCACCGACAGGCCGTGCAGCTTGTTGTGGGAGATCGCCCCGTAGAACTCAATGGCATTCTCCAGCTTCTGTACCGATACGTTCAGGCGCTCAAAGAAGAGACCCCACGTCTGCCCGGCGACGCGCAGCGCTTTAAAGCGTCCAGTCTCCTGGCGGGTGCTGGAGAGGCGCAGCTCGATGCACTCCGACACCAGCTGCTGCACGCGGGTACGAATCAACCCGCGCAGGTGCTGGCTATAGCAGAATACCTCCACGCTATCCGGCGGCGCGGCGTCCTGATGCATCTTGCCAAGAATGGTCTTCAGCGCCTCGATCATCGCCTGCTCGCCGTTAAAGTGCAGCGTACGCACCTCGTTCCACGAGTTGCGATAGAGCAGATCGACGCTGCCCACCAGACAGTTTTGCTGCTCGCCGAAGCTGAACACGTCCAGCTTGCGGAAGTCAAAATGGACCACCTGATTACGGAACGCCGCCGTCGGGTCGTACTCCAGATTAACAATAATCGCCAGATGGCGAATTTCACACGGACTGTAGAGCGCTTTCGGCGTCGGCGCAGGCAGGCGCAGCGGGAAGTGGTGCGACACGTCAGCGACCATCTCCTGCAGCTTCGCCAAATCGACGATGCCGTTGCCCTTAATAAACAGATGCGTGCGTGACGTCAGCAGGCCGTTAAACCACGCCCACGCCACCAGCTTGTTCAGATAGCGGTTATACTCCAGCGGCTGCTGGCTGATAATCGAATCCATGCTCGGCGCGCGGTTATAGAGATACCAGCCAGAGCGGTTGGCCCGGCCCGGCGGCACATGAATAAAGGTCAGATTCGGCTCGGAGAGATCCGGCGAAATCTGCGGATTGACCAGCGTCACTTTCCCCGGCAGCGCTTCAAAAGCGGCATACAGCTTACGGGTCAGCACGCCGATATCCTGCGGGCTGGCGGAGACGCTAAGGTTGTTACGTCGGGCAAAGCGGATCAGGTTACGATAGCTCTGCATCATGGCATCAAGCAGTTCGTTATGCGCTTCACGTACCTGGCCGATTTTCCAGTTGGCGCGATTATCCAGCATGGCGAGACGCGCTTCGTCCCAGCCCCACTCCTTCACCAGCGAACTCACCACTTCGCGTCGCCAGCCAACGCAGGCGCGCTCGCGGCTCAGCTTTTCACACACTTTTAAGTAGAAACATCGACGCACGAGGTCCAGACGCGTGTGGTCTTCGATCGCCGTCAGATAGTGGGTGACCCGTTCCAGCATCATGCAGTAGTGATCGAGACCAAAGGAGACGATCTCCCCGTCGTGCAGCCGCTGTTTAATATCTTTTGCCAGCAGACGCGTGTTCGGGTACTCCCAGGAGTAGGCCTCCAGCAGCAGCGTTTTCAACACTGCTTTATAGGGAGAGTCGATACTTTTATAGAGCTGCCACAGGCTGGCACCGAAGTACTCCTCCGCCGACAGCGAGCTTAACCCGCCCAGATCCAGCCACTCGTTTGGCGTCAGCACGCCCTGGGCGTACAGCGACATTACGTAGTCGTCGTAGTTGGCCTCTTCATCGCCCGGGACCATATTCCAGAGAATACGCTTCCCGGCCAGACGTACGGCAGTGCGGTAGAACTCATCGAGCAGGAGGATATGTTGGGTAGAGCCGCAGTCTTCTCCACCGAGGCTACCGCTTTCGTTATGACGGAAGCGGTTCTCGTCGATCAGGAAGAAGCTCACCTCTACGCCGAGCGAAGCAGCCCAGCTCTCCAGCAGGCTACATTTACGCTGTAGCAGCTGACGCTCGTCGTTATCGAGCCACGACTGATGGCACACCCAGATATCGAGATCGGAAGAGCTACTTTGCCCGACCGACGAGGTGCTGCCCATCGTATAGAGTCCGGTGATCGGCAGTTCACCCTTGGGCGACTCCTGTACCGGCAGCCCACGGCTCAGCTCCAGCTCGTTAAGGTAACGGAGCTGGTTTTCATCGGGCGTGTAGAGGCAGATGCCGCGGGGAACATCACCTTCAAGGTAACCCGGCATCAGCGGATGATGATAATGCAATAATGTAGGCAGCAGACTGTATACCTGCTGGAAAGCAGGCCCCATAGCGGCCAGCGCGCGATCGACACGCAGTTGGTTTATGGCATCCAGTCTCTGTTTCAGAGTCTCAATATAGAGGTACAAGACGTATCGCCTGATGTTTTAAACCTTTCCGTAGCGCCACGCTGACAGAAACGTCGGCAATCGCGGTCCGGTTCAGATTTTTAGTATTACAAAGATACCCGTCACCCTTTCTCGTCCTTATGATTTTGTGAGTACAGACGAAAAAATGGTCTAAAACGTGATCAATTTAACACCTTGCCGATTGACCGTAAAGAAAGATGCGCTACATACAAGTGTAGCACCGTTCGTTACGTGTAAATCCCAGAATACGGCCTCTTAGCACTCTTGCGCAATCACCCGTGAAAACTGACACCCTAAGACAACAGTGTTAGGATGGTCGATGGACGATAATGACGGTAACAAGCATGCCTGACAATATTTTAAGAATCGCCACACGCCAAAGCCCCCTTGCGCTCTGGCAGGCACACTATGTTCAGCAGCGCCTGATGGCCTGCCATCCAGGCCTTAACGTTGAGCTGGTGCCAATGGTCACCCGCGGCGATGTGATCCTCGATACCCCCCTCGCGAAAGTCGGCGGCAAAGGGCTTTTTGTTAAAGAGCTGGAGCTGGCCCTGCTTGAGAACCGCGCCGATCTGGCCGTCCACTCGATGAAAGATGTGCCGGTTGAGTTCCCAAAAGGGCTGGGGCTGGTCACCATCTGCGAGCGTGAAGATCCTCGCGATGCCTTCGTCTCTAACCATTATGAGAGCCTGGACGCTCTGCCTGCAGGCAGCGTAGTTGGCACGTCAAGTTTACGCCGCCAGTGTCAATTAGCCGAACGCCGCCCGGATCTGGAGATCCGCTCGCTGCGCGGCAACGTCGGCACACGGCTGGGTAAACTCGATAACGGCGATTACGATGCCATCATTCTTGCCGTTGCTGGGCTAAAACGTCTCGATCTCGAGTCACGCATTCGCGTGGCGCTGCCGCCGGAACTCTCTCTGCCTGCCGTGGGCCAGGGTGCGGTAGGCATTGAGTGCCGTCTTGACGATGAACGCACCCGGACGCTGCTTGCCCCGCTCAACCATGACGATACCGCCCTGCGCGTTAAAGCCGAGCGGGCAATGAACACGCGGTTAGAGGGCGGCTGCCAGGTGCCTATTGGCAGCTATGCTGAACTGGTTGCCGGTGAAATCTGGCTGCGGGCGCTGGTCGGCGCACCGGATGGCTCGGTGATGGTTCGTGGTGAGCGCCGGGGTAAACCGGAAGAGGCGGAGCAGTTGGGCGTATCGCTCGCTGAAGAGCTGCTGGCTAACGGTGCGCGTGAGATCCTGGCAGAGGTCTATAACGGAGAGGCGCCTGCATGAGTATCCTGGTCACCCGCCCCTCTCCCGCCGGTGAGGAATTAGTGAGCCGTCTGCGCGCACTGGGCAAGGTGGCCTGGAGCTTTCCGCTGATCGAATTTACCCCAGGCCGGGAGCTGGCTACCCTGCCTGAGCGCCTTGCCGCATTTTCTGCTAACGACCTTATCTTTGTGCTGTCGCAGCATGCCGTGGCATTTGCCCACGCGCATCTCCAGCATCACGGCCTGCACTGGCCGGTTGCCCCCCGCTATTTCGCTATCGGACGGACTACCGCCCTGGCGCTGCATACCGTAAGCGGCATCAATGTACGCTATCCGGTGGATCGGGAAATTAGCGAAGTGTTGCTACAATTACCTGAATTACAAAATATTGCAGGTAAGCGTGCAATGCTGTTACGTGGCAACGGCGGGCGCGAGCTGCTAGGCGAAACGCTGGCGGCACGCGGCGCTGACGTCACATTTTGTGAATGTTATCAACGTAGTGCGAAGTTTTATGACGGCGCGGAAGAGGCAATGCGCTGGCAGACTCGCGGGGTCACAACGATTGTGGTGACCAGCGGCGAGATGCTCCAGCAGCTTTTCTCTCTGATTCCAGCCTGGTATCGTGAAAACTGGTTACTTCGCTGCCGTCTGTTGGTGGTAAGCGAACGTCTGGCGCACCTCGCCCGGGATCTGGGCTGGCAGGATATTCAGGTCGCTGATAACGCTGACAACGATGCGCTGCTGCGCGCATTACAATAACTCTCATAATGGGAAGCCATAATGACGGAACAACAACACTCCTCTGCCGTGGTTGAAGAGACCAGGGAGGCCGTGGATACCACGCCACAGCCAGAAAAAGCTGAGAAGAAGGATCGCGCCATTAAGACCAGTCTTGCGCTGAGCGCGATTGCCATCGCCATTGCGCTGGCCGCTGGCGTGGGGCTTTATGGCTGGGTGAAACAGCAGACCTCAACGCAGTCAGCCACCAGCGATGCGCTGGTAAGCCAAATTACTGCGCTGCAAAAGGCGCAGGAGACACAGAAAACGCAGTTTGAAGGCATTATCAAGCAGCAGAGCGATGCCCTGGCCGCCGCAGAGCGCCAGCAGGCCGAGCAGAATAAGCAGCTTGATGAGCTATCGCAGAAGGTGGCGACCATCTCCGGAACCGACGCCAAAACCTGGCTGCTGGCCCAGGCCGATTTCCTGGTGAAGCTGGCCGGGCGTAAGCTGTGGAGCGATGGCGACGTCACTACCGCTGCCGCGCTGCTGAAAAGCGCCGATGCAAGCCTGGCCGATATGAACGATCCAAGCCTGATTGCTGCCCGCCGCGCCATCACCGACGACGTCGCCAGCCTCTCCGGCGTGGCGCAGGTGGATTACGACGGCATCATCCTCAAGGTTAACCAGCTCTCTAACCAGATCGATAATCTGCGTCTGGCGGATAACAACGATGACGATGCGCCGATGGATAACGATAGCGGCGAGCTCTCCAGCTCGCTGAGCGAATGGCGGGTAAACCTGCAAAAGAGCTGGCACAACTTTATGGACAGCTTTATTACCGTTCGCCGTCGCGATGAAACTGCGGTTCCCCTGCTCGCCCCGAACCAGGATATTTACCTGCGGGAGAACATCCGTTCACGCCTGCTGGTTGCCGCCCAGGCCGTGCCGCGTCATCAGGAAGAGACCTACAAACAGGCGTTGGATAATGTTTCCAGCTGGGTACGTGCTTACTACGATACCGATGACGCCAGCACCAAAGCGTTCCTCGAAGAGGTCGATAAGCTCAGCCAGCAGAACATTACTATGACGCTGCCGGATGCTCTGCAAAGCCAGCCAATTCTGGAGAAGCTGATGCAGACGCGCGTGCGTAATCTGCTGGCCCAGCCTGCGGCGGCGGCCAATGACGCAGCGCCAGCGGCACCGTCAGCGCCGGCGGCGAATGAAGCTGCGCCGCAGCAGGGGGAATAATCATGCTAAAAGTATTGCTCCTCTTTGCACTGCTGCTCGCCGGTATCGTTATCGGACCTATGGTAGCCGGACACCAGGGCTATGTGCTGATCCAGACCGATAACTACAATATTGAAACCAGCGTGACGGGGCTGGTGATCATCCTGATCCTCGCTATGGTGGTTCTGTTTGCCGTTGAGTGGCTGCTGCGCCGTATTTTCCATACCGGCGCGCGCACCCGCGGCTGGTTCACCGGCCGCAAACGCCGCCGCGCCCGCAAGCAGACCGAGCAGGCGTTGCTCAAGCTGGCCGAGGGCGACTATCAGCAGGTTGAAAAATTGATGGCGAAAAACGCCGATCATGCCGAACAGCCGATGGTGAACTACCTGCTGGCCGCTGAAGCAGCCCAGCAGCGTGGTGACGAAGCCCGGGCTAATCAGCATCTGCAGCGTGCCTCCGAACTGGCCGAGCACGATCCTATTCCGGTAGAGATCACTCGCGTGCGTCTGCAGCTGGCGCGTAACGAAAATCACGCCGCGCGCCACGGCGTCGATAATCTGCTGGAGATTACGCCGCGCCATCCGGAGGTGCTGCGTCTGGCTGAGCAGGCCTATACCCGTACCGGGGCATGGAATTCTCTGCTGGACTGTATCCCTTCAATGGCGAAAGCGGGCGTCGGTGATGAAGCACATCACGAAGCGCTGGCCCAGCGGGCATGGATTGGCATGATGGATCAGGCCCGGGCCGAAGGGGGCAGCAGCGGCTTGAAAACCTGGTGGAAGCACCAGAGCCGCAAAACCCGCCATCAGGTCGCGCTCCAGGCGGCTATGGCCGAGCATCTGATTGAGTGTGACGATCATGATACCGCGCAGGAGATCCTTCTCGACGGATTGAAGCGTCAGTATGACGATCGGCTGGTGCTGCTGATCCCGCGTCTGAAGACCAACAACCCAGAGCAGGTAGAGAAGGCGCTGCGCCAGCAGATTAAGACTCAGGGCGATCGCCCGCTGCTGTGGAGCACGCTTGGCCAGTCGCTGATGAAGCACGGAGAGTGGCGGGAGGCGAGCCTGGCGTTCCGCGCCGCGCTGAAGCAGCGTCCGGATCCGTTTGATTATGCCTGGCTGGCCGATACCCTTGACCGCCTACAGCAACCAGAAGAAGCGGCCGCCATGCGTCGCGACGGCCTGATGCATACTCTGCAGAACAATCCCCCGCAGTAAACCCGCCATAAAAAAACGCCCGCTCTGAAACCAGAGCGGGCATTAAACAGGTCTGCGTGACAACAAATTGGTGCTTCACTCAACGTTGTGTCCATGGTGTTTGATGAGGCCGGAGCGACATCTGTCTGTGGACGATAAGCACCATTAAACGGCTCTGCGTCATTCCTGAGTATATGAGGCCTTGCGGCGAGCATAAGAGATGGAATGAGCATCTACAGGTATATTATTGCACAAGGCGTGCCACTTTTTCACTCTTAAAACTAGCAGGCTGTATTCATTTAGGAATTATGGAAGGTGTCACGAAATTGCCCTGAAATGCAGTGAGAAGTGCGAAGGAAGCAGCAAAAGTGTCGCCTTATAGCGACGAAGATAACGTAAAAATAATAAGCCATTTTAAAACAAAAGATTTCGTGTCGTTGATTGGCGACATATACACCAGCTTCTGTCTTTTTTAGATCTCCCCTGCTCTATTTTGCTCTCTTCACTACGTTAATGCCCTCTACGCTCTGGTTAATAGTGCCTTATGTTTTCTCCTCTAAAAATAGAAAGGGTAAAACCACATGAGCGATCCCACTCTTGCCACCGGCACGCCGGTGGTCAGCGTACACGATAACCGGGGACTGGCCGTGCGCGTCCTCAACTGGAACCGTGAGCAGGACGGCGATCCGCTGCGCCTGCTGGTCACCCATTCGCAGATGGATGAGGCCAGCCGGGTGGTGTCACTCCGTGACCCGCGCCTGTTTGCCGCCTGGTCTGCTAACGACGCGACGCCAGCAAATCTGCGGAGCACCCCCTCACTGACAGGTCAGGTTTTGCACCGTGAAAGCAGCGACAGTGGGGATCTGGTGACACTGTTTGACGCGGCAGGCCGTCCGGTGTGGCGCCGGGACGGGCGCGGCACGGTGCAGACCGTGGCGTACGATGCGCTGGGCCGCCCTTCATACGGCAGCGAGCAGCTGAGCGGAAGCGGTGACATCCGGGTCAGCTGGCGCAGCGGGTACGGCGACGCCGGTCCGGCGGATGACGGCTCGCAGGAGGACAACCTGCGGGGAGTCTGCGTGGCGCAGTATGATGATGGCGGCCTGGCGCAGGTGAACGCGGTGGCGCTGAGCGGGGCGGTGCTCAGCCAGACGCAGCGCTTTTTGTCTTCGGCAGAGGCGTTACCGGACTGGCAGGCGGATGCAGCAGCACTGCTGGAGGCAGATGTGTATACCACGGCCACTGCCGCCGATGCCCGGGGCATGGTGCTGAACCAGACGGATGCCATGAACCATGTGCAGGCCTGGCGGTATGACATCAGCGGCAATATCGGTTATCAGACGGTGACCCCGGCGGGCGGGGAGACGCAGACCCTGCTGACGGACGTGACATGGAGCGCGGCGGGTCAGGTGCTGACAGAGTCCGCCGGCAACGGCGTGACCACCGGGTACAGCTATGACCCGCAGACGCAGTGGCTGTCCGGTATTCTGGCAAAGGATGCGGATGGCCGCCGCCTGCAGGACCTGAGCTGGAAGTATGACTTCACCGGCAACGTCACCCTGCTGACCGACGGGTGCGTGGCGACAGGCTACTGGCGTAACCAGGCCACGGACGGCGTGCGTGATTATACCTATGACGCGCTGTACCAGCTGCTGAGCGCAGAGGGGCGCGAGAACGCGGGCAACACCGGCATGCAGTACAGCGCCCTGCCGGTAATGCCGGACGGCAGCCAGTATGTCAGCTACGCCCGCAGCTATGAGTATGACGACAGCGGTAACCTGAAAACGATGACGCACAGCGGGGCGGGAAGCTACACGCGCACCATGACCACAGCGGAGACCTCGAACCGCAGCGTGCAGCGGAACGACGGCGGCGCGCAGAGCCCGGATGAGGTGGCGAAGTGGTTTGACAGCAACGGCAACCTGCAGAAACTGCAGGCCGGAGCGTCCCAGACCGACCCGCTGGCCTGGGACGGCAGCAACAACCTGCAGTCGTTGACCCTGGTGAGCCGCGACCCGGACGTCACGCAGAACGACCGGGAGCTGTACCAGTACAGCGGCAGCCGGCGGGTGCGCAGACAGACCCGGACCCTGGCGAACGGCAGCAGCGGGCTGTGGAATGTGGCCGATGTCCGCTACCTGCCGGGGCTGGAGCTGCGCAGATGCTGGCAGGAGACCGCGGGCGAGGCGCCGCCTGCGGAGCCGACAGAGGAGCTGCACGTCATCACCGGCCAGGCGGGGCGGGCGGGTATCCGGGTGCTGCACTGGGAAGCAGGTAAACCGGATGCTATTGACAACAACCAGGTGCGCTGGAGCGTGGATGACAACACCGGCTCGCTGATGCTGGAGCTGGACGCCGGGGGCGGAATTATCAGCCGGGAGGAGTACTATCCCTTCGGCGGCACGGCGGTGTGGGCGGCGCGCAGCGAGGTGGAGGCCAGTTACAAGACCGTGCGCTACTCGGGCAAGGAGCGGGACGGCACCGGGCTGTACTACTACGGTCACCGCTACTACGCCCCGTGGCTGTGCCGCTGGGTGAGCGCCGATCCGGCAGGCGAGGTGGACGGGCTGAACCTGTTCCGAATGGTAGGGAATAACCCGTTAACGCTCAAAGATAGTACTGGCCTCTATACAAACCAAGAGTGGGCCAGTCATATGCTCGAAGTAATGAACTCGTTTAATCTAAGACCATTACCTGAAAATTTCACCGGTTTTTTTGGTTCTAATTTAATGGAGCGTTTTGCTGCGATGTTCCCAACCGTCGCCCAGTTTATGAATCCCTATCAGTTAAACCAGAATTGTTATTACTGCACGATAGCCGCGTTAGTGAATACAGATGTCAATGATATTGTTAACTATACGGAGATCATGCAACAGGACTCTGCCTCACTGGATGAAATCGAATTACTATTTAACCAAGCAAGCGTACACGTAAGTACGCAGAATTTTAATGAGAACATGGGGTTACATCAAAATCGCTGGCAGGCAACCTATGATTATTTGAATAGAGAATTAGCCAACAATGAAGCCGTAGGATTAGCGTATCGACGTCCAGCTAACGTTCAGCAGAACGTTTTCTCTCCGGGAGGAGGGCATGTCGTTGCAGTGACAAGAAGCAATGACGATATTTATGTTCTGGATTATCAGTCAGGTCAAATAAGCTTAATAGACAGAAACACGCCGCCGGAGAATCAGCCGCATGAAAGTTATCATGTTTTTCAGCGTGTTACGAGCGCAGCCGCAACAAACAGCTGGCAAGAAGTCTATGATTTTATAACAACCCAATTTCTGCGAGGTCGTTCTCGATCAGGATTAATAGGCCTGGAGATCAATGGTCAGATGGAAACGTCCAGATATGAAATGACAATGTCCGGAGAGTTAATTATCGAAATCGCTAATCAACCGCATCCCGTATCGCGAGACATTGTCTTGCAGAATGCGCTAGGAGCAAGCCATGAAATGATAAGGCTATGGCCTGCCGTAGCCACAGACGCACGGTAAGCCAGAAACTGTCAGGAATTCAGGCGAAAAAAAACCCCGCTATAAAGCGGGGTTTCTAAATGTGGTCGGCGAGAGAGGATTACTCGCCACTCCGTGGCTCGCCCTGCGGGCCGTTGCTAAAGCAACGTTCTTTCGCTCCGCTCAAGTCGAACCTCCTGCCCCGGAGGTTCTCATCCTCTGGAAATTCAGGCGAAAAAAAACCCCGCTATAAAGCGGGGTTTCTAAATGTGGTCGGCG
>NZ_DAMBWA010000017.1:0-33366 GCF_032052675.1 Pseudescherichia sp. | reverse complement strand
AGAGAGGATTCGAACCTCCGACCCACTGGTCCCAAACCAGTTGCGCTACCAAGCTGCGCTACTCGCCGATGTACTGCTTTTTGAATTTTTAGTTCAATTCATTTTAAGTCGTGGTGCGAGGGGGGGGACTCGAACCCCCACATCCAAAGGACACTAACACCTGAAGCTAGCGCGTCTACCAATTCCGCCACCTTCGCATTTCACAACTTTAAATAATGGGGTGGCTAATGGGATTCGAACCCACGACAACTGGAATCACAATCCAGGGCTCTACCAACTGAGCTATAGCCACCACTGATAATTCTTTTACGCGGTCCTGTTCAATTTCACAGTCCACCGCAGCTCCAGCACCGGGTAAAATGGTGCGCCCGACAGGATTCGAACCTGAGACCTCTGCCTCCGGAGGGCAGCGCTCTATCCAGCTGAGCTACGGGCGCTTAGCGCCGTTGCGGGGGTGGATAATACGGACTTCCCCCCCCGCTGTCTAGTGCCTTTTTAAATAAAATGCGCGTTTGGTTATGCTTTGCGCGTTTTGTCTTTTATTTCTCCGTTTTTACCGTTTCAGCGTGCCGATTGAGGCGTAAAACCTTGTAGACCAGCGATACCGCAGCCAAAAAGATGATGCCGACAAACAGCGACATACGGGTATCATCATTAAAACCCATGCCGATTAATACGCAGATCAGAAACGCCATCGTTAAATAGTTCGCCCACGGGAAGAGAACCGAACGGAAGGGATGGCTGGCAATTTTAGCCTTGTGCGCTTCGCGGAAACGCAGCTGGCTAATCAGAATCACAAACCACGGCACCATCCCCGGCAGCACGCTGGCGCTGTAGACGTAGACAAATACCCGCTGCGGGTTAGGAATGATGTAGTTGAGGCAGGAGCCGACCAGCAGGATAGCAATCGAGATGGCGACGCCCACCACCGGTACGCCGTGGCGCGATACTTTTGCCACCGCCGCAGGCAGCTGGCGGTTTTTGGCCAGTGCATAGAGCATGCGTCCGCAACTGTACATTCCGCTGTTGCAGCCCGAGAGCGCGGCGGTGAGAACCACAAAGTTGATGATCCCTGCCGCTGCGGTAATGCCAATTTTGGCGAAGGTCAGCACAAACGGGCTGCCGTTGCTGCCGATCTCATTCCACGGGAAGATGGTGACGATAACGAAAATCGCCCCTACGTAGAAGATCAGAATACGCCACAGCACCTTGCCTACGGCGCTACGCAGCGTGACCTGCGGGTTTTTCGCCTCACCGGCGGTGATACCGATCAGTTCAACGCCCTGATACGAAGCGACAACGATACAGAGCGCGGTCAGGAAGCCCTTCCAACCGCCGGCAAAGAAACCGCCGTGCTCGGTCAGGTTGCCAAAGCCAATCGCCTGCCCGCCGTTGCCGAAGCCAAAGAAGATCACGCCAAGGCCGACGACAATCATCACCACAATGGTAGTGACCTTAATCATCGCAAACCAGAACTCAATCTCACCGTACAGGCGCACCGCAGCCAGGTTTGCCAATGCCACCAGCCCCACGGCAATCAGGGCCGGTATCCACTGCGCCATCTCCGGGAACCAGAACTGGACGTAGACGCCAATCGCGGTGATCTCTGAGATACCCACCGCCATCCACATAAACCAGTATGACCAAGCCGTGAGGTAGCCAAAGAACGGGCTCATATAGCGGTGGGCATAGACGGCGAACGACCCGGCTACCGGCTCAAGGAAGAGCATTTCACCCATCGAGCGCATGATGAAGAAAACAAAAAGCCCGGCCACTATATAGGCCAGTAATACTGACGGCCCTGCCCATTTCAGGGTGCTTGCTGCCCCCATAAACAGGCCAACGCCTATTGTACCGCCCAGGGCGATAAGTTCGATATGTCGTGCTTCCAGCCCACGCTGAAGCTCCGGTTTACTCTCGGCCATAAATCCTCTGTCGTGTTTACTACTGTCCCGACGCTGCGGGTTATCGTTATGAGTGCAATCTCAGCTCATTGCGGCCGCGGATTAATGCAAATAGCACCGCCGTGCCGCGTTGAGTGAGCGAATGGTTTCTTAATTTCGCTGAAATGGCAAACGATGCATAAGAAAAATCAATAGAAAGCACAATAAAGCAGCAAACAGAGGCAGGTACAGCGCAGCAGAATCGCTGCGCCGTCACAGGATTAGAGCTGGCCGCGATAGTGCCAGGCGAGGTAGCGCAGCAGCCGCAGCTGGCGCGTGATGCGGCTAGGCTGTGACAGGAGGCGATAGAGCCACTCGAGGCCCATCCGCTGCCACACCTTCGGCGCACGCTTAACGTGGCCGGTAAAGACGTCATAGGTACCGCCGACGCCCATATAGAGCGCGTGAGGATAAACTTCCCGACAGTCGCGCATCAGCAGCTCCTGGCGCGGCGAGCCCATCGCCACGGTGACAATTTTTGCCCCGCTGTCACGAACGCGCTCAAACAGCGCCTGGCGCTGCTCGGGCTGGAAGTAGCCATCCTGACCGCCGACAATATTAACCTGCCAGCGATCGCGCAGCTGCTGCTGCGTCTGAGCCAGTACGCCAGGCTTGCCGCCGATCAGGAAAACCGGCGTCCCCTCTTTCCCGGCGCGCTCCATCAGCGCTTCCCAGAGATCGGCCCCTGCCACCCGCTCAACTACCGCCTGCGGGTACTTTTTACGCATTGAGCGCACCACGCTGATGCCATCCGCATACTTAAACTCTGCCGCCTCGATCAGCGCCCTGACCTGAGCGTCATCCTCAAGGGTCAGCATCTTCTCGGCGTTAATCGCCACCAGCGTGCCCTGCTTAAGCGCGCCGTCGGCGAACAGGAAATCCAGCGCGTGGGCCATGTTACGCCAGCCAATCAGCTTCAGACCGCGCAGGGTATAGGTTGGCGCAGTAGTCGTGTCCGTCATGATGATATCCTTGTCAGGCTTGCGAGAGCGGTTGCGGTAATCGCCCGGCACGTTTGTGGATCAGCCCCGCGCTATCGAACAGCCAGTAGAGCAGCTTCGCCATTAGCAGGCAGGCACCAAAGACCACGAGGAAGAAGACGACGCGAGAAACAAAGGCATCCAGCCCCTCGCGCGCCAGCACGATCATATTGAAGATGGCACCGAAACAGAAGCTGTGCAAAATTGCCGCCTTATAGCGGTTGCTCTCCCGGTTGCCCAGCTCATAAAGCCAGTCAAACCACTTAATGATCAGCCCCACCACGACCGCCCCCAGCGGAATGAACCAGACGCCGCCCATCACCACCAGCGAGCCGATCAGCGTCGGGGAGATCGCCAGCCCGGAGTGATTGTTCAGCACTTCCCAGGTAAAGTAGTTCGCCGTATTGAGCACGATGCTGGGCCTGTCCGGCCACAGCCAGGTGGGAATAAAGACATAGAAGTCGCGCACGATAGGCGCAAGCCCCTGGAAGTCGATCTTGTCGTAGTTTTGCAGCAGGAGAGAGAGGTTCTCCCACGGCGAGAAGGTGTCGCGGGTAAGATAGAGGAAGGTGTAAAACGCTTCGTCACCGCTCACCTGCAATCCGTAACGCTTCAGCGCCAGCCAGAACATCCCGACAATGCCCAGCACGCCTGCCGCCGCCAGCATCCACAGCGAGATCCAGCCGCGAATAATGCCGATAAACAGGAAAATAGCGAAGGCGATGATGATATTGGCCCGTGTGCCGCCCACAATCATGTAGGTCAGCAGGCCAAAGGCGACGGTGCTCACGAGGAAGAAGATCCAGCCCCGGCCATCCTGGCGCAGGAAGTAGACCACCAGCATGGCAGGAATAAAGAAGTAGAAGAAGCGCTTAAGCGCCACGCCGGAGACTTCACTCGAGAAGATCTGGCTGTAGGAGTGCAGCCGGAACAGCAGAAAGCCGTTGTGCATAAAGAAGATGGTGACGCTCACTAAAGCGATAAGCATCAGCATTACCCACGCCAGATGCGTTTCCACCCGGTTCATGGTGAATAGCGGGCGACGTGGCGTAACCGCTGATGATGAGCGCAGGCGCGTTTTATAGGTAACGTAGTAGATGGCGTAGAAGCAGACCGCGGCCAGCAGAGACTGCATCATCACCTCAGGCGGCGCAACCCCGACGTTGAAGCGAAAGACCAGAATGCTGGTGAGCGGAAAGCCAAAGAAAAACGTCAGCAAAAAAAGCAGCGAAAAGAAAACGTTAAAGTTAAAACGTACGCGGCGGAATTCAAACCAGGTCAGCGTGGCGATAAACAGCGATGCCAGTAGCCAGATGGCCAGCAGACCCGAGAACGCAAGCTGGCTCATTGCGCACCTCCTGCAGCAATACGTAACGCCTCGTACCAGGGCGCAAGGTAGTTAGGGCTAAAGAAGGTGATAGCGTTTTTATCCACTGCCGCCAGCTGCCGCTGGGCCTCACGCACCACCGTCTCATCGAGTCGGTCGCCGGTAAACAGCACCGGAATATGCTGTTCAACCATATCCTGCCAGAAGGGGTTCTCCCGGTTTAACACGCAGGGTACGCCTGCCTGGATCAGCAGACAGAGCGTGCCGATCCCCTGCTGACGAGCAAAGATAAAGTAGCCCAGATCGCACTGGCGCAGCAGCGCCAGGTAGTCGTCAAAGTCTAGCTTATCGGCAAGGATGCGCAGGTTCTCCGTGCTAAACAGCGCCAGACCCGCCTGGCGTACCTCGTCTATATACGCCTCGTTATTGGCCGGGTAGCCCATCGGTACGATGACGTTGACCGTATCACCGAACTGCCGATGAACCGCCTTCAGGGCGGCAATATGCTCGTTGCTGCGATCCCCGGAGTTACCGACCAGCACCGTCAGCTTGCCCTCGCGCTGCGTCTCCTGCGCCATCGTGTTGAGCGAGGGATCCATGCGCGTCGGGAAGTAGAGCAGCTCGCCACGCACCTGCGGATGGCGGCGGGCAAAAAAGTGCAAATCGCCACGGGTAGCAAAGATACAGCCGACTCGCCGCTGGGCGAGACGCCGTAGCGGATAGAAAAGACGAAACTTCAGGCTTTGGGATACCTCGTAGAGATCGGCTCCCCATGCATGCCAGTTAAACTGTTGAGGCTTGATGGCACCGCGCAGCAGGGCCAGCCACAGGTCGGTATTGAACTGGCCGTGAAAGAAGAAGCGCTGCCGGCGATCGGCTTTGGCAAGGGCAATCACCGCCTGCGCCAGCGCTTTCTTACTGCTAAAGAAGCGCAGCGTAAGCGCCGGGAACTGCATACGCCAGCTCTCGTCGCCGCCGCAGATCATAAACTCGCGGGCGTGCTCGCCCGTTGCCGCAAGGCTGTCGTTGAAAAAACGCAGCACGGTCAGGTTATGGTGTGGGATATCGGATCCCAGAACGTGAATCAGTGTAGTCATACCCTTTTACGCCAGAGTAGAAATACGCCACAACAGGTGGCGAAATAAACGATATAGGTGGCCATGTAGGCCTGTGCTGCGCCTAACGCGCCGTGCGCCGGAATGAGCCAGTGGGAAAAGGCCGTCAGCAGCGTAAACTGGCTCACTTCCGCCAGGATATAGAAGCTTAGCGAGGCGCGGGCAATAACCAGATAGCCGAAAACGTACGCGCCGACTTTGAGCACGTCGCCTACCAGCTGCCAGGCAAAGAGATCGCGCATGGCGATAAACTTCGCTGAGAACAGCAGCCAGATCGCAAAATCACGCAGCAGCCAGACGGTAAAGCTCGCCGCCGCCACCGCGGGCAGCACAAACCGCAGCGACTTAACGATCTCGCGGCTTACCGCCTGCTTCTCCGTCAGCCGCGACAGCGTAGGCAGCAAATAGACGCTGAACGAGGCGGTAATAAATTGCAGATAGGCATCGGAGATGCTGCTCACCCCCTGCCAGATCCCGACCTCATCCCAGCCGTAGTGTGCCGCCAGCAGGTTTCGCATCATCACATAGGCGACGGGCAGCGTCACGGAGGTGATCAGCGCCATCAGGGTAAACTTCCCCAGCTGTCCGGCCAGCGCGCCGTTCCAGCGCGGCTTAAGGTAGCGTAGCGGAACGGTTTTACGACGGATAAACAGCAGCAGCGCCGGAACGACGACCAGCGCTGGAACCAGCGCCAGACCCAGCAGCGCCCCCTGGTAGCCCCCCAGCCGGTAGCAGGCGTAGTAGGCGATCACCCCGATAATGCTGCCGCTAATCAGCGACAGCGCGTTCCCGGCGGCGTCGCGGAAACCTTTCATTACCGCCAGCAGGAAGTTGGCCCACGCGATGCCCATCTGCACCAGCGCCACCAGACGTACCAACCCTTGAAAGTGGCTATGGCCGAACAGCCCCTGACTGATGGGTGCGGCAGCCAGCAGAAAAACGATAGCTAACAGCGTCGAGAACCCCAGCACCATTGCGGATGAGGTCCCCACCACGGTGCGCAGCTGCGTCGGATCGTCGTGATGCTGGGCGACAAATTTGGTGACGCCGTTAAAGATGCCGGCCCCCGCCAGCACCCCCAGCACCGTCACCAGCTGGCGGAAATTACCTGCCTGCCCTACGCCCGAGGGGCCATAGGAGACGGCCAGCAGCTTAACGACCAGCAGTCCCGCGCCGATTTTGACCAGCGTGCTCGCCGCGGTCCACAGTGAAGCTTTTGCCAGCGACATCTTACTTGAAGTAGCTCAGCAGCGTATTGATCACCGTGCGCTGGTTAACAGGCGTGAGATTGTAGAACAGCGGCAGGCGAAGCAAGCGCTCGCTCTCTTTCGTGGTATGGATATCTTCGCTAAAGAATTCACCAAAGCGCTGCCCCGCCGGGCTGGAGTGCAGCGGAATGTAGTGGAACACCGCCAGGATCTCCGCCTCCTTGAGGAAAGCGATGAGCTTGCTGCGATCTTCATCGTCGCGCAGCTTGATATAAAACATGTGCGCGTTGTGTTGGCACTCGGCCGGCATCGACGGTAGCTCAATACGCCCGGCACGCGCCAGCGGCGTCAGGGCGTCAAAATAGGTTTGCCACAGCGAAAGACGCTGCTGGTTGATACGATCCGCCGCCTCCAGCTGCGCCCACAGATAGGCCGCCTGCAGATCCGACATCAGGTAGCTGGAACCAATATCGCGCCAGGTGTACTTATCAACCTGGCCGCGGAAGAACTGGCTGCGGTTGGTGCCCTTCTCGCGAATAATTTCAGCGCGTTCAACCAGCGCACGGTCGTTGATCAGCGTCGCGCCGCCTTCACCACCGGCAGTATAGTTTTTGGTCTCATGGAAGCTAAAGCAGCCGATATGACCGATGGTACCCAGCGCGCGCCCTTTGTAGGTCGACATCACCCCCTGCGCGGCATCCTCTACCACGTACAGGTTATGCTGCTTCGCGATAGCCATAATGGTATCCATCTCACAGGCCACACCCGCATAGTGGACCGGCACGATAGCGCGCGTGTTCTCGGTGACGGCTGCCTCGATAAGCCGTTCATCAATGTTCATGGTGTCCGGACGGACATCAACAAAGACAATCTTCGCCCCGCGCAGCACAAAGGCGTTGGCGGTAGAGACGAAGGTGTAGCTGGGCATGATCACTTCATCGCCGGGCTGGATATCCAGCAGCAGCGCCGCCATCTCCAGCGAGGCGGTACAGGAAGGGGTCAACAGCACCTTGGCGCTGCCGAAACGTTGCTCCATCCACTGCTGGCAGCGCCGCGTGTAGCCGCCGTCGCCGCACAGCTTGCCGCTGCCCATCGCCGACTGCATGTAATCGAGTTCTGTACCCACAACCGGGGGCGCGTTAAAAGGGATCATAGTGTCACCTGTATAGCCAGTAGGCGGTGCTTTCCACGTTGGCACCGCTCTGAATGTAACGTTTAAGCGCCGCAGTATTTCCCATCTGGGTCGCGACACGCAGAATCGAAAGCTGACGCCGCTGTGCCCAAAGGAGCGCAGCCTGCATCAGGGCCTCCCCCGCACCGCGTCCGGCCAGCAGGCCAATACGCGCCTCGCTGTCGTTTAGCTGACGCAGCGAAACAAAGGCGCGGATCTCGCCGTTGGCGGCGCGCAACACCAGGCACTCATGGTCGAATGCGCCGTTAACGGCGTTTTCAATCCACTGGGCATAGAAGCGTCCGCTGGCGTCCGCAGGATACCAGGGGGTACGAAACCGGCTCTGCGCGAAGGCGGTGGCGGCCAGCTGGCGCAGCGGGACGATATCCGCCGCGGTCGCCACCTGCGCGCCGGGGTCGGTTATCGTTGCCGGCACGGCCAGGGCCAGATCCACCTCGCCCTCTACCAGCTGGAAACCCAGCCGCTGCAGCGCATCCAGCCGTGCGCTATCCGTCGCCGGGAGCTTGACCTGCACCCGTTGCCACGCGGCAAGCTGCGCCTCGCTCAGCGGCGCGGCACTGTCGTTCAGGCGCACAATGGCGCTGGAGATGCCAAAAAACTGGTTCTCCCAGGTTAAGGCCTCAACCGTACCGCATACCGTCATATTGCCGCCTTAGCGCCAGACGCCTTTGGTATCAATAATGTATTGCTGGGTAACGTGCTCACCGGCAATGGCTTTGAACTCGCGATGATCGACCAGCATGACCAGCACATCTGCCTCTGCCAGCGCCGCCTCCAGGCTGACCAGTTGGCAGCTCTCCGCCAGCTTCTTCGGCAGCTGATGAATGTTAGGCTCTACCACCAGCGTTGCACCGCTGTGCCACTCGGCAATGCTGTGAGCAATCTCCATCGCCGGGCTTTCCCGCAGATCGTCGATATTGGGCTTAAAGGCGAGGCCAAAGCAGGCGACTTTGATTTCGCTGGCCCGCTTGTTGTTAGCCGTGAGGCAGTCTGCCACCGTCGCTTTAACTTGATTAAGCACCCAGTGCGGTTTGCTATCGTTAACTTCACGGGCGGTACGGATCAACCGCGCCTGCTGCGGGTTCTGCGCCACGATAAACCACGGGTCGACCGCGATACAGTGACCGCCTACGCCCGGTCCTGGCTGTAAGATATTGACGCGCGGGTGACGGTTGGCGAGACGGATCAGCTCCCAGACGTTGATGCCTTGATCGGCGCAGATCAGCGACAGCTCATTAGCAAACGCGATATTGACGTCGCGGAAGCTGTTTTCGGTGAGCTTGCACATCTCAGCCGTGCGAGCGTTAGTAACCACACACTCGCCTTCAAGGAAGATCTTATACAGCTCGCTGGCACGGGCAGAGCACACCGGCGTCATGCCGCCAATGACCCTATCATTTTTGATCAGCTCAACCATCACCTGGCCCGGCAGCACGCGCTCAGGGCAGTAGGCAACGTTGATATCCGCCTGCTCGCCAGCCTGCTGAGGAAAGGTGAGATCCGGGCGCAGATCCGCCAGCCACTGGGCCATCTGCTCAGTTGCGCCTACCGGCGAGGTCGACTCGAGGATCACCAGCGCGCCTTTTTTCAGGACGGGGGCGAGTGATTTTGCTGCTGCCTCAACATAGGCCATATCCGGCTCGTGATCGCCTTTAAACGGCGTTGGTACGGCAATCAGGTAAGCATCCGCCTCGACCGGCGTGGTACAGGCGTGCAGATAGCCGCCCTCTACCGCGGCTTTCACCACCCGATCCAGCTCGGGTTCAACGATATGAATCTGCCCGCGATTGATGGTATCCACCGCATGCTGATTGATATCAACGCCTACGACGCGCTTCTGCCGGGAGGCAAAGGCCGCTGCGGTAGGCAATCCAATATAGCCCAGGCCAATAACAGAGATGGTTGTAAAGCTCATAGCGTTACCCGATTATTTTTAAGTGCGTGCAGAATACGTTCACAGGCTTGCCCATCACCGTAGGGGTTGTGCGCCCGGCTCATCGCCTGCCAGGCGTCATTATCTCGCAGCAGGCGCGTCACCTCTTCGACGATTCGCTGGCGATCGGTGCCCACCAGCCTTACCGTTCCGGCTTCGATGGCCTCCGGGCGCTCGGTGGTTTCGCGCATCACCAGCACCGGCTTGCCTAACGACGGCGCCTCTTCCTGAATACCGCCGGAATCCGTCAGGATCAGCCAGGCATGGGTCATCAGCCAGAGGAACGGCAGATAGTCCTGCGGCTCAATTAAGATAATGTTTTTAACGTGTCCAAGGATGCGGTTCACCGGCTCGCTGACGTTGGGGTTCAGGTGTACCGGATAGACGATCTGCACATCCTGATGTTTCGCCGCAATGTCGACCAGCGCATGACAGATCTGCTCAAACCCCTGGCCAAAGCTTTCCCGGCGGTGGCCGGTGACCAGCACCAGTTTTTTAGATTCGTCCAGGAATGGATATTGCGCCGCCAGTTCGCTGTGCAGGTTTTCATTATTCAATACCGTATCCCGCACCCAGAACAGCGCATCAATCACCGTATTACCAGTGACGAAGATCTGCTTATCCGGAATATTTTCGCGCAGCAGGTTCTGCCGGGCGTTCTGCGTCGGCGCAAAATGGTACATCGCCAGGTGGCCCGTCAGCGTGCGGTTAGCCTCTTCTGGCCAGGGCGAGGAGAGATCGCCCGTGCGCAGTCCGGCCTCGACGTGCCCAACGGGAATACGCTGGTAAAAGGCCGCCAGGCTGGCGGCAATCGTCGTTGTGGTATCACCGTGGACCAGCACAACGTCAGGCTTAAATGATTCCAGGATCGGCTTTAGCCCTTCGAGAATACGGCAGGTTATTTCCGTCAGTCCCTGCCCCGGCTGCATAATATCCAGGTCATAATCCGGAACAATGGAAAACAGGTTCAATACCTGGTCAAGCATCTCCCTGTGCTGCGCGGTCACGCAGACTTTGGCTTCAAAATAAGGGTCCTTTGCCAGCGCATGTACCAGAGGTGCCATCTTGATGGCTTCTGGTCGTGTGCCAAATACGGTCAGTACTTTCACAACGATTCTCTTCGATTAGATGATGAAGGCCCAGTGGCCTTCATATCAGGCAGCGCTTACAGTGAACGACGGCGCGTTAACGCAACACCAGCACCTATCAACGCCCCTACCATTCCCCACATAATCATCAGGAAGGCACGGCGCGGGCTATCGCGTTTTACCGGCTCTTCAGGCGTCCGCAAATAACGATATGTCTGAAAACGGGGATCGAGCGTGGGGCCTACGTTGAGGGTGTTCAGCATGGCTCGATTTTGATCATAGTCCAGATCGAACTCGGGCCCCACTGCCTGCAGGTTTTCCAGCCGCGCCTGCAGCATCGGACGCCCTAACAGGAACAGCTCTGAGTCGGGAAGCTCGTCAGGCGGGACTTCGGTCTCAGTGCGGGAGATATTGTGCTGCTCTGCCACTTTTAATGCCTGCACAACGCTGTGCGCCCGACGTTTGAAGATCGCGTTCGCGACCTCTTCCTGACGTTTCACCTGGGCTTTCATCTGGATAGTGCGGGCCGCCCATGCGCCTTTCAGCTCATCGTTAAGATGGCTGGCCGCGCGCTGGCTGGCAAAGGCGATATACTGACGCAGCAGGTTATTCGAGTCAGGCGCGGTTTCCGCCGTCAGCTTGACGCTGTCGCTGAGGTTACGCAGCGCGTCGGCGGGGGTGTACTGAATATTGTTAATCAGCTCATCCAGCAGCGCGGCGTCCGCCTTGCTGTTGCCCACCATCCGCTGCTTGTAGTAGTCGGTCTGCAACCAGAAGTCACGGCGCGTATCCCATGATGCTAATTGCATAATGAACTCTTTATACGCTTCGTCCATAACCGAGGGCTGATCGACCGATGCCAGGTTAGCTTTGACATCAAGATTGCGCAGAAACTGCTGCTGGGAGTAGAACCCGCCCAGCATGTTTACCGTTGGGCGATCGGTGATGGCCGTTGCGCCCCACTCCTGCCTGGCGAAGAAGGTGTAGGCTAGCGCGATAAGCGCAAAAGCCAACGCCACGCCGACAATCCAAAATTTCCCCGCCCATAAAGTACGAAACAAACCGCGAATATCCAGTTCATTTTCTATACTTCCTGTATGTTTTCCCGACAATGGTTGAGTCATCGCTATCCCAGAATTACTTGGTTAGAGTTGGTTTATGTCCACTATTGCGACGCATTTTACGTTTAACGCGTTTAATAAAGCGCGCCACTTTCCATGCACGTTTAATGCACCAGCCATACAGGAAGAAAGCTAGCACAAACAGTGCCAACATGACCCATTCAGGAATAAAGTGCAGATATTCCGTCACGACGCCGACGGCAGCCAGTAGGGCGGCGGCAAGGGTAATCAGTACGAAGGCCTGGCGGGAGGTAAACCCGGCGCGCATGATGAGATGGTGAATATGCTGACGGTCAGGCGAGAAGGGGCTCATCCCTTTGCGCAGGCGACGGTACATGATAGCGACCATGTCCATCAGCGGAATAGCGATGATCCACAGCGCCGTCACCGGGCTAATCGGGTGCGTTTGGCCCTGGGTGGTTTCCAGCAGGATCCAGATCACGGTAAAGCCAATCAGCGTACTGCCCGCATCGCCCATAAAGACTTTATAGCGGCGACCGAGAATACCGAGGTTGAGCAGGATATAGGGGAGGATGGCGGCGATCATAGCAAAGCACCACATCGCCAGGCTCAGCTGACCGTCAAACCACAGAATGATGCCAATGGCAGCAAAGGAGACGCAGGAGAGCCCCCCCAGCAGGCCATCAATACCGTCAACCATATTAAAGGCGTTGATGGCGGCCCAGACGGCAAACAGCGTCAGGAAGAAGCCAAACGGCCCCAGGACCATCTCCCAGGTACCAAAAATGTAACCAAGACTGTTGAGATAGAGTTTACCCACGACCATCATCACAATAGCGATGATCGCCTGCACGGTGGCGCGTATTTTTACGCTGATATCAAAGCGGTCGTCCAGCGCCCCGATGAAAACCAGAACCCCAGCACACGTCAGGTAGAGAGCGGCATGTGGAATATAGTAGTCAGCAATAGCAAACGTGTAGCAGATCCCGGCATAGACAGAGATACCGCCGACTAAGGGGATCAATCCCTGATGACGTTTACGAAAGTTTGGTTTATCGACCAATCCCACTTTTTTTGCCACCTTGCGGGCAAAAAAGAGAAAGATAAACGTGAGTAAAAAAATACTGAATAACTCAGTAACTGCAGTGAGTAAATTCACAATGCATGCTCTCAGCAAATGTTGAGCCCAGAAGTATAACGACGATGCTCTCTCTCCAAAAGAGATAAAGCAGGTCACATGCGGGCTCTATTGTATATTTTTCATTCAATTAGAACATAATCAGCTTGAATGCTTTGCATTACCATCGCCAGCCGTGGCCGACAGCGGATCCCCTGGCTATAGCCTATATTCCATAAATAAAAAACGCCACGTAAAAACGTGGCGTTTACAGGCTTTATTTAAGTTACGAGCGCTTCATCATATCGAAGAAGTCGTCGTTGGTTTTGGTCATTGCCAGCTTATTGATGAGGAACTCCATCGCATCAATCTCACCCATTGGGTGAATAATTTTGCGCAGGATCCACATTTTCTGCAGCTCTTCCTGAGTGGTGAGCAGCTCTTCTTTACGCGTACCGGAGCGGTTGTAGTCGATAGCCGGGAAGACGCGTTTCTCAGCGATTTTACGCGCGAGGTGCAGCTCCATGTTGCCGGTACCTTTAAACTCTTCGTAGATAACTTCATCCATTTTAGAGCCGGTATCAACCAGCGCGGTGGCGATGATGGTCAGGCTACCGCCCTCTTCCACGTTACGCGCAGCACCGAAGAAGCGTTTCGGACGGTGCAGGGCGTTGGCATCCACACCCCCGGTCAGCACCTTGCCAGACGCAGGTACGACGGTGTTATAAGCACGCGCCAGACGGGTAATGGAGTCGAGCAGAATGATAACGTCTTTTTTATGCTCAACCAGACGCTTCGCTTTCTCGATAACCATCTCAGCAACCTGAACGTGGCGAGACGCTGGCTCATCAAAGGTGGATGCAACCACTTCGCCTTTGACCAGGCGCTGCATCTCGGTCACCTCTTCCGGACGTTCGTCGATCAGCAGCACCATCAGGACACAGTCCGGGTGGTTATAGGCAATGCTCTGGGCGATGTTCTGCAGCAGCATTGTCTTACCCGCTTTCGGCGGTGCAACGATCAGGCCACGCTGGCCACGGCCAATCGGCGATGCCAGATCCAGAACACGTGCGGTTAAATCTTCTGTTGAACCGTTGCCGCGCTCCATACGCAGACGCGAATTGGCGTGCAGCGGGGTTAAGTTTTCAAACAGGATCTTATTGCGCGAGTTTTCCGGTTTGTCGTAGTTAACCTCGTTAACCTTCAACAGCGCAAAGTAACGTTCACCCTCTTTCGGAGGACGAATCTTACCTGAAATGGTGTCACCAGTGCGGAGGTTGAAACGGCGGATTTGGCTAGGGGATACGTAGATGTCATCAGGACCGGCGAGGTAGGAGCTGTCTGCAGAGCGGAGGAAACCAAATCCATCCTGCAATATCTCTAACACACCGTCGCCAAAGATATCTTCGCCACTCTTAGCATGCTGCTTCAGGATGGCAAAAATGATGTCCTGCTTGCGCATACGTGCCTGGTTTTCCAGACCCATATTTTCGCCGAGAGTAATCAGCTCAGAAACCGGCGTATTCTTTAATTCGGTAAGATTCATAGTGGTGTGGGTTCTTAAACTCGGGGTAAATCTCGAACTTAATGTGTGAATGGTATGGCAGGATCATCCATGCCTGTTAGCGGCCATCAACTCATGTCTGTTCGCTGTCTGCTTACAGGAAGAACACAGAACTGAAACGACAAGACGGATTGAGTGACAAGCCCGGAATCTATCCACTTCTCTCGCGGCGCTGTGCCTGGCGGGAAGCATCGGGTACAACCTGATTCAGACTGACAAATGGTTCAAACTGACAAGGTTCAAACGACAAAGATATGTTTATTTCGAAGTCAAAACTAACTTAGCACGACTAAAGCCGGGCGTCCAGCAATCCACTAAAATTAGAAGAGCCAGACGCCAGGCGGTGAGAGCCCTTACGCCAGGTTGGCGTCCAGGAACTCTTTCAGCTGCCCTTTAGAGAGCGCGCCTACCTTGGTTGCCGCCACTTCGCCGTTTTTGAACAGCAGCAGGGTCGGGATACCGCGAATGCCGTATTTCGGCGCGGTGCCAGGGTTCTGGTCGATGTTCAGCTTAGCCACGGTCAGTTTGCCCTGGTACTCGTCAGCGATCTCATCCAGAATCGGGGCGATCATTTTGCACGGACCGCACCACTCTGCCCAGAAATCAACAAGGGTCAGCCCTTCCGCTTTGAGTACGTCCGTGTCAAAACTGTCGTCGGTCAGGTGAATAATTTTATCGCTCATATTTACTCCACAGGATTATGTCTACCTTATTAAGGTCTGTAGCATAGCCTGGCTAAAGGTTGACGTTATTTCACCCCGTTTATTTGAACGGATGTGCTTTCGTAAAGCAATAGTAAACTGATATTCTACCACACTATGAGCAAAACACATTTAACAGAACAGAAGTTTTCCGACTTCGCCCTGCACCCGAAGGTGATTGAAGCCCTTGAAAATAAAGGCTTTCATAACTGCACCCCCATCCAGGCACTCGCCCTTCCGCTAACGCTGGCGGGTCGGGATGTAGCGGGACAGGCGCAAACCGGTACCGGCAAAACGATGGCGTTCCTGACGTCAACGTTTCATTATCTTCTCTCTCACCCGGCGATCGAAGACCGCAAGGTGAACCAACCGCGCGCGCTGATCATGGCTCCAACCCGTGAGCTGGCGGTGCAAATTCATGCCGATGCTGAGCCGCTGGCCCAGACCACCGGCCTGAAACTGGGCCTCGCCTACGGCGGCGACGGCTATGACAAACAGCTTAAGGTGCTGGAGAGCGGCGTTGATATTCTTATCGGCACCACCGGCCGCCTGATCGATTACGCAAAACAGAACCATATCAACCTGGGCGCAATCCAGGTGGTGGTACTGGACGAAGCCGATCGCATGTACGATCTCGGCTTTATTAAAGACATTCGCTGGCTGTTCCGTCGCATGCCTGCGGCAAACCAGCGCCTGAACATGCTCTTCTCTGCAACGCTCTCCTGGCGCGTTCGCGAGCTGGCGTTTGAGCAGATGAATAACGCCGAGTACGTGGAAGTTGAACCGGAACAGAAAACCGGCCACCGCATTAAAGAAGAGCTTTTCTATCCGTCCAACGAAGAGAAAATGCGTCTCCTGCAAACGCTGATCGAAGAGGAGTGGCCGGATCGCGCCATCGTCTTCGCGAACACCAAGCACCGTTGTGAAGATATCTGGGGCCACCTGGCTGCCGATGGTCATCGCGTTGGGCTGCTGACCGGCGACGTTGCGCAGAAAAAACGCCTGCGTATTCTTGAAGAGTTTACCCGTGGCGATCTGGATATCCTGGTCGCAACCGACGTTGCTGCTCGCGGCCTGCATATTCCTGCCGTCACCCACGTCTTTAACTACGACCTGCCGGACGACTGCGAAGACTATGTTCACCGCATTGGCCGTACCGGCCGCGCAGGCGCAAGCGGACACTCCATCAGCCTTGCCTGTGAAGAGTATGCCCTGAACCTGCCAGCTATCGAGACCTATATCGATCACTCGATTCCGGTCAGTAAATATAATCCGGATGCGCTGCTGAGCGAGCTGCCGCCGCCGAAGCGCCTGCCTCGCACGCGCCCAGGCAATGGTCCGCGCCGCACGGGTGGTGGTGCACCACGTAACAGACGTCGTTCAGGTTAATACCCTATGCTCACCTCTAACTCGCTCTATGCCGCTATTGATTTAGGTTCGAATAGTTTTCATATGCTGGTTGTGCGCGAGGTGGCGGGAAGCATACAGACCTTAACCCGCATCAAACGTAAAGTGCGCCTGGCGGCGGGACTGGACCGGGATAACCGGCTCTCCCCGGATGCGATGGCGCGCGGCTGGCAATGCCTGCGCCTGTTTGCAGAACGGCTGCAGGATATTCCCCCCATGCAGATCCGGGTGGTCGCCACCGCAACCCTGCGTCTGGCCGTCAACGCCGAGCAGTTTCTTGCCACCGCGCAGGAAATTTTAGGCACGCCTGTGCAGGTGATTAGCGGTGAAGACGAGGCGCGGCTGATCTATCAGGGCGTGGCCCACACCACCGGCGGTGACGATCGACGTCTGGTGGTGGATATCGGCGGTGCCAGCACCGAGCTGGTGACCGGTACAGGCGCGCAGGCTACTTCGCTCTTTAGCCTGTCGATGGGCTGTGTCACCTGGCTTGAGCGTTTCTTTACCGATCGCAATCTGGCCAAAGAAAATTTCGACGCGGCGGAAAAGGCGGCGCGGGAGGTTCTGCTGCCGGTGGCCGATGCGCTGCGTCGTCACGGCTGGAAAATCTGCGTTGGGGCATCCGGCACCGTTCAGGCATTGCAGGAGATCATGATGGCGCAGGGCATGGATGAGTGCATCACCCTTGCCAAACTGCAGCAGCTCAAGCAGCGCGCTATTCAGTGTGGGCGTCTGGAAGAGCTGGAGATCGAAGGCCTGACCCTGGAGCGAGCGCTGGTCTTCCCAAGCGGCCTGGCCATTCTGATCGCCATCTTTAGCGAGCTGGAGGTGCAGGGCATGACCCTGGCCGGCGGTGCGCTGCGTGAAGGGCTGGTCTACGGCATGCTGCATCTGCCCGTCGATCACGATATTCGCAGCCGCACGCTGCGCAATCTTCAGCGCCGGTTTATGGTCGATTCCGGCCAGGCCCAGCGCGTAGCCCAGCTGGCCTCCCGCTTTGCGGAGCAGGTTCAGAGTGCATGGCAGCTGGAGCCGTTAAGCCGCGAGCTGCTGCTTAGCGCTTGCCATCTGCATGAGATTGGCCTGAGCGTCGATTTTAAGCACGCTTCCCAGCACGCCGCCTACCTGGTGCGTAATCTGGATCTGCCCGGCTTTACGCCTGCGCAGAAGAAGCTACTGGCCACCCTTCTGCTCAACCAGACTAACCCGGTCGACCTCTCCTCGCTGCACCAGCAAAACGCCGTACCGCCGCGTACCGCAGAGCATCTCTGTCGTCTGCTGCGCCTGGCGATTATCTTTGCCAGCCGCCGTCGGGATGAGTTTTTACCCGATGTCGTCCTGGCCGCTAACGGCGAGGCGCTCACGCTCACGCTGCCTGAGAACTGGCTGGCGACGCACCCGCTGGGTGCTGAGATGCTCGGTCAGGAGTGTCAGTGGCAGAGCTACGTCCACTGGGCGTTGGCAGTCAACTAGTCGGTTGTGTCGGGTGGCGCTGCGTTTACCCGACACCCGACCTACCGGTTCCATTACTATTTAGCTTTAGCTTTCGCCATCATTGCGCGAATATTCGCGATACTCGCCTGCCCTTTATGCATCCGCTCTTCTGCACTTACCACTTTGCGCTCCTGCTCCCAGATCAGATCGTCCTGCGGTAGCTCCAACAGGAAGCGGCTCGGCTCGGGGCGCACCAGCTCACCATACTGACGCCGCTCTTTGCATAGGGTAAAGTTCAGCTCTTTTTGCGCCCGAGTGATGCCGACGTAGGCCAGCCGACGCTCTTCGTCGATGTTATCCTCGTCGATGCTGCTCTGGTGGGGCAGCAGCCCCTCTTCCATACCGACCAGGAAAACGTAGGGAAACTCCAGCCCCTTGGAGGCGTGCAGGGTCATCAGCTGAACCTGATCGGACTCCTCATCGCTTTCGCCCCGCTCCATCATGTCGCGCAGGGTAAAGCGCGTCACCACCTGGGTAAGCGTCATCGGCTCGTCGATCTCTGACCCTTCCAGCATCTCGGTCATCCAGCTAAAGAGCGTGTTGACGTTTTTCATCCGCATCTCCGCCGCTTTAGGGCTGGGCGAGGTTTCAAACAGCCAGGATTCGTAGTCGATGCCGTGGATCAGATCGCGCACTGCAGCAATCGGCTCCCGTTCAGAGAGACGCTGTACTTCGCTTAGCCAGTGGGTAAAGCGGGTCAGCGACTCATATCCGCGCCCGCTCAGCGTCTGGGTGAGGCCCATGTCAAAGCTGGCGGCAAACAGCCCTTTGTTACGGGTATTGGCCCACTCCCCCAGCTTTTGCAGCGTCGCCGGCCCGATCTCGCGCTTCGGCGTATTCACGATACGCAGGAAGGCGCTATCGTCGTCTGGATTGGTCAACACCCGCAGGTAGGCCAGCAGGTCCTTGATCTCCGGACGGGAGAAGAATGAGGTGCCGCCCGAAATACGGTACGGAATACGGTTCTGCATCAGAAACTTTTCAAACACTCGCGACTGATGGTTACCACGATAGAGAATGGCGTAATCTTTGTACTGGGTCTTATTGATAAAGTGGTGCGCAATCAGCTCGCCCGTCACGCGCTCGGCCTCATGATCTTCATGGTTGGCGCTGAGCACCTTCAGCTCCGGCCCGTAGCCCAGCTCTGAAAAGAGCTTTTTTTCAAAAACGTGTGGGTTATTGGCGATCAGAATGTTGGCCGCCTTCAGGATGCGCCCCGACGAGCGATAGTTCTGCTCGAGCTTAATCACCTGCAGCGCCGGGAAATCCTGGCTAAGCAGGACCAGGTTTTGCGGACGCGCTCCGCGCCAGGAGTAGATCGACTGGTCGTCATCGCCTACCACCGTAAAGCGCGCCCGCGCCCCCACCAGCAGCTTAACCAGCTCATACTGGCTGGTGTTGGTATCCTGATACTCATCCACCAGCAGGTAGCGGATCTTGTTCTGCCAGCGCTCGCGCACCTCTTCGTTACGCTGGAGCAGCAGGGTCGGCAGCAGGATCAGGTCATCGAAGTCCAGCACGTTGCAGGCCTTCATATGGGCGTCATACAGGCTGTAGCAGTGGGCGAAGATACGATCCCGCTCGCCCTTTGCCTGCGCTGCCGCCTGCGCCGGGGTCATAAGATCGTTTTTCCAGTTAGAGATCGTCGAGATCAGCTGCTGAAGGATCGTCTTATCATCTTCGATCAGCCCCTCGGTGAGATCCTTAAGCAGCGCGACCTGATCGGTATCATCAAAGAGCGAAAAGTTAGATTTCATGCCCAGCGCGGCATACTCGCGCTTGATAATATCCAGCCCCAGGGTGTGGAAAGTGGAGATCATCAGGCCGCGCGCCTCTTTACGCCCCAGGGTCTGGCCTACACGCTCTTTCATCTCGCGTGCAGCTTTGTTGGTAAAGGTCACCGCCGCGATATGCCGGGCCTGGTAGCCGCAGCCGCGGATCAGATGCGCTATCTTGTTGGTAATGACGCGAGTTTTACCGGATCCAGCCCCTGCCAGTACCAGGCAGGGTCCGGTGACAAATTCGACGGCTTGCTGTTGCCCTGGATTTAGACGCATGGGATCACTCAATGAAAGTCGGGAGAGGAGAAAAAACGCGTGGTAGTATAGCCAGCCTAAACCACCCCACTCAAGGCACGATCATGGCAAAAACAGCGGCAGCGATGCATATCCTTGTTAAAGAAGAGAAACTGGCTCTGGATCTTCTGGAGCAGATTAAAAACGGCGGCGACTTCGAGAAGCTGGCGAAGAAACACTCTACCTGCCCGTCAGGCAAAAAGGGCGGTCACCTGGGTGAATTCCGCCAGGGCCAGATGGTGCCGGCCTTCGATAAAGTGGTGTTCTCCTGCCCGGTGCTGGAGCCGACCGGCCCGCTGCACACCCAGTTCGGTTACCACATTATCAAGGTGTTATATCGTAACTAATAAAAAGCCCGGTGGCGCTAACGCTTACCGGGCCTACATGTTTGTCTGTGACTTTCCCCTATGGATTTTGGCTTGCAGGAAGGCGGCAAATGAGTACATCCCCAGGAGCATAGATAACTATGTGACTGGGGTGTACGAGTGAAGCCAACGCATCTGCGAGTCGAAAGACGACGGGGAAATTAGCCAGCAACCGCGATACGCTTCATATCGGTCATATAGCCGCGCAGTTTCTGGCCCACTTTCTCAATCTCGTGGCTGCGAATCGCTTCGTTCACGTCACGCAGCTGGGCATTGTCTACCGCCGAGCCCTCTACCGCTTTGCCCAGATCGCCCGCCTGCAGGGTGGTCATGAACTCCTTCAACAGCGGTACGCAGGCGTAGGAGAAGAGATAGTTGCCGTACTCTGCGGTATCGGAGATAACCACGTTCATCTCATACAGACGCTTACGCGCGATGGTGTTGGCGATCAGCGGCAGCTCGTGCAGTGACTCATAGTAGGCGGACTCTTCAATGATGCCGGAATCGACCATCGTTTCGAATGCCAGCTCAACGCCCGCTTTCACCATTGCGATCATCAGAACGCCTTTATCGAAGTACTCCTGCTCGCTGATTTTGCCGTCAAACTGCGGCGCGGTCTCAAACGCGGTTTTGCCGGTCTCTTCGCGCCAGGTGAGCAGGTTCTTATCGTCGTTGGCCCAGTCGGCCATCATGCCGGAGGAGAACTCACCGGAGATGATGTCATCCATATGCTTCTGGAACAGCGGAGCCATGATCTCTTTCAGCTGCTCGGAGAGCGCGTAGGCACGCAGCTTCGCCGGATTAGAGAGACGGTCCATCATCAGGGTGATGCCGCCCTGCTTCAGCGCTTCGGTGATGGTTTCCCAGCCGAACTGGATCAGTTTTTCGGCGTAGGCCGGGTCGGTACCCTCTTCCACCAGCTTGTCGAAGCAGAGCAGCGAGCCCGCCTGCAGCATACCGCAGAGGATAGTCTGCTCGCCCATCAGGTCAGATTTTACTTCTGCAACGAAGGAGGACTCCAGCACGCCCGCACGGTGACCGCCGGTGGCCGCGGCCCAGGCTTTGGCAATCGCCATGCCTTCGCCTTTCGGATCGTTCTCCGGGTGCACGGCGATCAGCGTCGGCACGCCGAAACCACGCTTGTACTCTTCACGCACTTCGGTACCCGGACATTTCGGGGCAACCATCACCACGGTGATATCTTTACGGATCTGCTCGCCTACTTCCACGATGTTGAAGCCGTGAGAGTAGCCCAGCGCCGCGCCGTCTTTCATCAGCGGCTGTACGGTGCGAACCACGTCAGAGTGCTGCTTGTCCGGCGTCAGGTTAACCACCAGATCCGCCTGCGGGATCAGCTCTTCATAGGTGCCCACTTTAAAGCCGTTTTCGGTGGCCTTACGCCATGATGCGCGCTTCTCAGCAATTGCCTCTTTACGCAGCGCGTAGGAGATATCCAGACCGGAGTCACGCATGTTCAGGCCCTGGTTCAGACCCTGTGCGCCACAGCCGACGATAACCACTTTTTTACCCTGCAGGTAGCTCGCGCCGTCGGCGAACTCATCGCGTCCCATAAAGCGACATTTACCCAGCTGGGCCAGCTGCTGGCGCAGGTTCAGTGTATTAAAGTAGTTAGCCATGATGATACCTCGTGATGGTGTGTCGTGCTTATTGTTCGGTTCGCGTTCTCGCGAGAATGAATCCACTATATGACAGGAAATGCGTTGCTGAAATTGATATATTCACAATATGACATTGCACTTTCTGCAACGTAAACACAGAGGCTCTGCATATGGATCTGCGCGATCTAAAAATCTTTCTCCACCTGGCGGAGAGCCGTCACTTCGGCCGCAGCGCGCGGGCGATGCACGTCAGCCCATCGACGCTGTCGCGTCAGATCCAGCGGCTGGAGGAAGATCTCGGTCAACCGCTGTTTGTGCGTGACAACCGCACCGTCACTCTGACCGAGGCGGGTGATGAGCTGCGTACCTTCGCCCAGCAGACCCTGCTCCAGTACCAGCAGCTGCGCCATACCATTGACCAGAAAGGTCCCTCGCTCTCCGGCGAGCTCAGGCTGTTCTGCTCGGTGACGGCGGCCTACAGCCATCTGCCGCCGATCCTTGACCGGTTCCGCGCCGAACACCCCTCCGTCGAGATCAAGCTCACCACCGGCGACGCCGCCGATGCGGTAGAGCGCGTGGTGACCGGCGAAGCGGATCTGGCCATTGCCGGCAAGCCAGAGATGCTGCCCGGTGCGGTAGCTTTTTCGACGCTGGAGAATCTGGCGGTGGTGCTGATCGCCCCGGCGCTGCCCTGCCCGGTACGTAGCCAGGTTTCGGTAACGGAGCCTGACTGGTCGACGGTGCCCTTTATCATGGCCGACCAGGGGCCAGTACGAAAGCGTATTGAGCTGTGGTTCCGGCGGCAGAAGATCAGCAATCCGTCGATCTACGCCACCGTTGGCGGCCATGAGGCTATGGTCTCGATGGTTGCCCTTGGCTGCGGCGTGGCGTTGATCCCAGAGGTAGTGCTGGAAAACAGCCCCGAGCCGGTGCGCAACCGCGTGATGATTTTAGAGCGCAGCGATGAGAAGACGCCGTTCGAGCTTGGCGTCTGCGCACAAAAAAAGCGGCTGCATGAGCCGCTGATTAGCGCGTTTTGGGAGATCCTGCCGAACCCTTAGCCCGCAAGGAAGAAGCGGAACGCCGGGTTATTGCTCTCGTTATGGCAGTAGTAGCCCAGCTCGCTCAGGCGGGTTTCGAAATCTGGCTCGTGCTCGCCCAGCTCAAAGGCGGCCAGCACGCGGCCATAGTCTGTACCGTGGCTGCGGTAGTGGAACAGCGAGATATTCCAGTGAGTGCCCAGGGTGTGCAGGAACTTCAGCAGCGCGCCGGGAGACTCCGGAAACTCAAAGCTATAGAGACGCTCCTTAAGCGGCTTCGACGGACGACCGCCTACCATGTAGCGCACGTGCAGCTTGGCCATCTCATCGTCGGAGAGATCGACCACGCTGTAGCCGCCCTCGTTCAGCAGAGCAAGGATCTCCTTGCGCTCCTCCAGCCCGCGGCTCAGGCGCACGCCCACAAAGATGCAGGCATCATGGGCATCGGCAAAGCGGTAGTTGAATTCGGTGACCGAGCGACCGCCCAGCAGCTGGCAGAACTTCAGGAAGCTCCCCTTCTCTTCAGGAATCGTCACCGCCAGCAGCGCTTCACGCTGTTCACCTAGCTCGCAGCGTTCAGAGACGTAGCGCAGGCCGTGGAAGTTGACGTTCGCGCCGGAGAGCACGTGTGCCAGCCGTTCGCCGCGAATGTTGTGCTGGGCAATGTATTTCTTCATGCCCGCCAGGGCCAGCGCGCCGGAAGGTTCCGCCACCGCCCGCACATCCTCGAACAGATCCTTCATGGCGGCGCAGATCGCGTCGCTGTCGACGGTGATGATATCGTCGAGATACTCCCGGCAGACGCGGAAGGTCTCGTCGCCGATGCGCTTAACCGCCACCCCTTCGGCAAAGAGCCCAACCCGGGGCAGATCCACCGGCTGCCCGGCGTCCAGCGCCGCTTTCAGGCAGGCTGAATCCTCCGCTTCCACCGCAATCACCTTGATCTGCGGCATCAGCTGTTTAATCAGCACCGCCACGCCCGCCGCCAGGCCGCCGCCGCCCACCGGCACAAAGACGCGGTCGATGTGCGCATCTTGTTGGAGCAGCTCCAACGCCAGCGTACCCTGTCCGGCAATGACCATCGGGTGATCGAACGGCGGCACCCAGGTGAAGCCTTGCTGTTGGGCCAGCTCGATAGCTTTCGCCTTTGCCTCGTCGAAGTTAGCCCCGTAGAGCAGCACTTCGCCGCCAAAGTTGCGTACCGCATCGACTTTAATATCGGCGGTGGCGACCGGCATGACGATCAGCGCCTTTAGCCCGAGACGTGCCGCTGAGAACGCCACCCCCTGAGCGTGGTTACCCGCCGAGGCGGTGATCACCCCCCGCGCCTTCTGCTCTTCGGTGAGCCCAGCCATCATGGCATAGGCACCGCGCAGCTTGAAGCTGTGTACCGGCTGGCGGTCTTCGCGCTTCACCAGAATGACGTTATCCAGGCGTGACGAGAGCTTCTCCATCTTTTGCAGCGGCGTTACCTGCACCGCTTCATAGACCGGCGCGCGCAGCACTGCCCGCAGGTACTCCGCCCCCTCGGGGGCGGCGGACAAGGGTTGGGATTCGGCCACGATTAGCCTCCCAGTTTGGATTTATCGCGTACCGCGCCTTTGTCTGCGCTGGTCGCAAGGCTGGCATAGGCGCGCAGCGCGAAGGAGACCTGGCGCTCACGCGCTTTTGGCGTCCACGCTGCCGCACCGCGTGCGTCCTGCGCTTCCCGGCGTGCGGCCAGCTCCTGGTCGCTCACCTGCAGCTGAATACCGCGGTTTGGAATATCGATGGCAATCATATCGCCATCTTCAATCAGCGCGATGTTGCCGCCGCTGGCCGCTTCCGGCGAGACGTGGCCAATAGAGAGGCCAGAGGTACCGCCGGAGAAACGCCCGTCGGTGACCAGTGCGCAGGCCTTACCAAGGCCCATTGATTTCAGGAAGGTGGTTGGGTAGAGCATCTCCTGCATCCCCGGCCCGCCTTTCGGCCCTTCGTAGCGAATGACCACGACGTCGCCCGCCACAACTTTCCCGCCGAGAATGGCCTCTACCGCATCATCCTGGCTTTCGTATACTTTCGCCGGACCGGTAAATTTCAGAATGCTGTCGTCTACGCCGGCGGTTTTAACGATGCAGCCGTTTTCGGCAAAGTTACCGTACAGCACCGCCAGACCACCGTCTTTGCTGTAGGCGTGTTCCAGCGAGCGGATACAGCCTTCAGCACGATCGTCATCCAGGCTATCCCAGCGGCAATCCTGCGAGAACGCCTGGGTCGTACGAATGCCCGCCGGACCGGCGCGGAACATCTTTTTCACCGCCTCGTCCTGGGTCAGCATCACGTCGTACTGCTCCAGCGTCTGCGGCAGCGTCAGGCCCAGCACGTTTTTCACGTTGCGGTTCATCAGACCGGCGCGATCCAGCTCGCCCAGAATACCCAGAACGCCACCCGCACGGTGCACGTCTTCCATATGGTACTTCTGAGTACTTGGCGCGACCTTACAGAGCTGCGGAACCTTGCGCGAGAGCTGGTCGATATCACTCATAGTGAAGTCGATCTCGGCTTCCTGGGCCGCCGCCAGCAGGTGCAGAACGGTATTGGTAGAGCCGCCCATAGCGATATCCAGCGTCATGGCGTTTTCGAATGCGGCTTTGCTGGCGATGTTACGCGGCAGCGCGCTCTCATCATCCTGCTCGTAATAACGCTTGGTGAGCTCAACAATACGTGACCCGGCATTGAGGAACAGCTGCTTACGATCGGCGTGGGTCGCCAGCAGCGAGCCGTTGCCCGGCTGTGACAGGCCCAGCGCTTCGGTCAGGCAGTTCATGGAGTTGGCGGTGAACATACCGGAGCAGGAGCCGCAGGTCGGACAGGCGGAACGTTCTACCTGCTCGCTCTGCTCGTCGGACACTTTCGGATCCGCGCCCTGAATCATGGCGTCGACCAGGTCGAGTTTAATGATCTTGTCAGAGAGCTTGGTTTTCCCGGCTTCCATCGGGCCGCCGGAGACAAAAATAACCGGAATGTTCAGGCGCAATGAGGCCATCAGCATCCCCGGGGTGATCTTATCGCAGTTGGAGATACAGACCATCGCATCCGCACAGTGGGCGTTGACCATGTACTCTACCGAGTCGGCGATCAGCTCGCGAGATGGCAGTGAATAGAGCATGCCCCCGTGGCCCATCGCGATACCGTCATCGACCGCAATGGTATTGAACTCTTTCGCCACGCCGCCTGCAGCTTCAATTTGCTCGGCAACCAGCTTGCCCAGATCGCGCAGGTGCACGTGACCCGGTACGAACTGAGTAAATGAGTTCACCACGGCGATAATCGGCTTGTCGAAGTCGGCGTCGGTCATCCCGGTTGCGCGCCACAGCGCGCGGGCACCTGCCATGTTACGGCCGTGGGTGGTGGTAGCGGAACGGTACTTAGGCATGCTCTTTTTACTCCCATCTCTTTTCCCTTCATTCTTCACGCCACAGGTGCGTTGGCTGCCTCGCTCACCCCAGTTACTTACTACAGTAAGCTCCTGGGGATTCTCTGCGTTGGCGCCTTCCTGCGACGCGAATTATTTTGGGAAAATATTATTTGTTATGTTACTGGTTAACCTGATCCAACCAGCCGTACTTATCTTCTGTTTCGCCGGTGAACAGGCCGAAGAACGCTTGCTGGATGCGCTTGGTGACCGGGCCACAGCGGCCTTCGCCAACCTGGATACCATCTACGCTGCGCACCGGGGTGATCTCGGCAGCGGTACCTGACATGAAGACTTCATCGGCCAGGTAGAGAGATTCGCGGGAGAGCACCTGCTCGCGTACTTCGATACCCAGATCTTTCGCCAGCTTGATGATGGCGTCGCGGGTGATGCCCGGCAGCGCGGAAGAGGTAAACGGCGGGGTGAACAGAATGCCGTCTTTCACTTCAAACAGGTTTTCACCGGCGCCTTCGGAGATGTAGCCGTTAACGTCCAGCGCAATCCCTTCCTGATAGCCGTGGCGGCGCGCTTCGCTACCCACCAGCAGGGAGGAGAGGTAGTTACCGCCCGCTTTCGCCGCGGTCGGGATGGTGTTTGGCGCAACGCGGTTCCAGGAGGAGACCATTGCGTCGATACCCTGATCCAGCGCTTCCGCACCCAGGTAGGCACCCCACGGGAAGGCGGCGATGATCACATCGGTACCGTAACCGTCCGGCGGGTTCACGCCCATACCAACATCACCCACGAAGACCAGCGGGCGAATATAGGCGCTGGTCAGGTTGTTTTTGCGGATCACCGCGCGGCAGGCTTCCATCAGTTCATCAACGCTTTGTGAAACCGGGAAACGATAGATTTTTGCTGAATCACGCAGACGCTGCATGTGTTCGCGATGGCGGAACACCACTGGCCCTTTGTGCGAGTCGTAGCAGCGGATACCTTCAAATACGGAGGTACCGTAGTGCAACGCATGGGACATTACGTGTACTTTCGCTTCGCCCCACGGAACCATCTCGCCATTGAACCAAATGTAGTCAGCTTTCTTCGTCGTCATTTTTCTTCCTTTTGCGCTCAGGCGCGGATTTGTTGTGTTGGGGTTGAACGTTGTTGGATCTCGACGCGCGCTACGTCGACCAGTTTGCTCAACTGGCTAAACAGTAATTCGACAGAGCGCAGGCTGGCAACGGTCAATTCAATATTTATGCTCTGCGCATCGGTGGCTGTTTCCATATTCATGGCGCAAATCTGAAAGCCACGGTGGCGAACCACGCGTAAAACACGCTCTAACGTTTCTGGATTGAAGCGGGCCTGAACGGCGACCTGATGTTGCATCATGATAATTTCTCCAGCATTTGTGCGTTGCTTGCACCGGGTGGTACCAGGGGCCAGACGTTCTCAAGCTCATCGATTGAGACATGAAGCAGGTAAGGCCCTTCGCTTGCGAGCATGGCGTCAAGTGCCGCTTCAACCTGGTCTTTACGGGTGATGTGCTGGCCAGGAATGCCGAAGGCGCGGGCCAGCATGAGGAAATCGGGGTTATCAGTCAGGGTGGTTTCGCTATAGCGCTCCTGGAAGAAGAGCTGCTGCCACTGGCGAACCATGCCTAAGCGTTGGTTATCCAGCAGGACGATCTTCAGCGGCAGCTGCTTTCGCTTCACGGTGCCCAGCTCCTGCACGTTCATCATGAAGGAGCCGTCACCGGAGATACAGATTACGGTATCGTCCGGGCGCGCTATCTGTGCCCCAACGGCGGCCGGCAGGCCAAAGCCCATCGTGCCTAAGCCGCTGGAGGTAATAAAGTTTTCCGGGCGGCTGTAGGTCATATGCTGCGCGGACCACATCTGATGCTGCCCAACGTCGGTAGTCACTACGCTCTCCTGAGGCTTGCGGTCAGAGAGCTGTTTTAACAGCAGCGGCGCGTAGATCGCCTCGCCTGGATGATCGTAGCGCCATTCATATTCACGGCGCATCTCTGCCGCGTGCTGGCGCCATGCATCGATCGCTAACGGCTGCTGCAAAGCGGGCAGTAACCCATTGAGATCGCCCTGCAGCGCCACGTGCGCCTGGCGCAGCTTGTTCATCTCTGCCGGGTCGATATCCATATGGATCACGCTGGCGTGTGGCGCAAAGGTGTTCAGCTTGCCGGTCACCCGATCGTCGAAGCGCGCGCCCACGGCGATAAGCAGGTCGCACTCCTGTACCGCCAGGTTGGCAGCTTTGGTGCCGTGCATCCCCAGCATGCCCAGGTAGTACGTGTAATCCGCCTCTACGGCCCCCAGCCCTTTCAGCGTACAGGTAGCCGGGATCTGCGTCGCGGCGATAAATTCACGCAGCGCCGGGACGGCCTGCGCCATGCCCACTCCACCGCCGACGTACAGCATCGGCTTCTGCGCCTGGGCCAGCATCTGGCGGGCTTGCGCAACATCGGCATGCGGGAAGGTATCATCGTCTTCAACGGTAGAGAAATGCGGCTCCAGCTCACCTACGGCAACCTGAATATCTTTCGGGATATCGACCAACACCGGACCTGGACGGCCTGAGTTTGCCACCTGGAACGCTTCCGCCATCACGCGCGGCAGCTCCTCCAGCGACTGCACCAGAAAGCTATGCTTGGTGCAGGCCAGCGACAAACCGAGGACGTCCACTTCCTGAAACGCGTCGGTGCCAATAAACGGCGAGGCGACCTGGCCGGTGATGGCAACAACGGGAACGGAATCGAGCAGCGCATCGGCAAGGCCGGTGATCAGGTTGGTCGCACCGGGACCAGAGGTAGCGATACAGACCCCGGTTTTGCCGGTAGAGCGGGCATAGCCAATAGCCGCCATCGCCGCACCCTGCTCATGGCGACACAGCAGATGTTCCACGCCACCGTCATACAACGCATCGTAAACCGGCATAATTGCGCCGCCAGGGTAACCGAAAACCGTTTCGACTCCCTGCGCCCGCAATGCATGTACTACCCATTGTGCCCCATTCATAGTTAGTTCCCCGTCGTAAATCGTGAGAAACAGAATTTTGTGCTACAGACCATTCTTTGCTCCTCGTTGTTGTTTTAAGGTCATAAAAAAACCCCCGGACCTTTCGGTGCGGGGGTCTTAGTTCGTTAAGGCTTGTTTTTTAAGCCTTTCCTCGTCCAAGTGCAGCCCCGCACGGTGGGATAATAATCACCACCACGCTAATCACGACCAGGCTAATCACTCGTAGAAGGGCTGTCATTTTCTGTACTTTCTGGCTTCTTGTTCGAAGGAATACCTAAAGAGTTATCACAGTTTTTGCTAACGACACAAGATTTTTTTATAAGTTTTTTATTGGAGTGATCGCAGGTATTCATAAAACGTATTGTTTTTTATAAGAAAAAGATTAAGTGAAAATAATTCACCTGCGAACGATTTTTTTATGAGTGCGCGCCTGCTTCCAGCATTCGGCATGTGTTGCATCACGAGTGAAAATAGTGCCGAACCCAGGCTGCAAAAATGCCGATGCGTAGCTGTCGGTGACAAACCCCAGCGGCATAATCCCGCCATCAGAGGAGGAGCTATGTCACTGTCGGTTATCTATACCCGTGCGGCGTTAGGCGTCACCGCACCGCTCATTACGGTTGAGGTGCATATCAGCGCCGGGCTTCCCGGTCTTACCATCGTTGGTCTCCCGGAAACGACGGTCAAGGAGGCGCGCGATCGCGTGCGCAGCGCCATTATCAACAGCGGCTATACGTTTCCGGCAAAGAAGATCACGATTAACCTTGCGCCAGCGGATCTGCCTAAGGAGGGGGGACGTTATGATTTACCTATCGCTATTGCGCTTCTGGCGGCCTCTGAGCAGCTCACTGCATCCCACTTAAGTCACTACGAGTTTGTCGGTGAACTCGCGCTTACAGGCGCGCTGCGTGGCGTTCCCGGCACGATCCCCAGCGCTCAGGAGGCCACGCGCGCAGGCAGGCAAATTATCGTTGCTGCCGATAACGAAGCTGAAGTCGGACTTATTGAGGCCTCCCGGTGCCTGATTGCGGACCATCTTCAGGAAGTGTGTGCCTATCTTGAAGGAAAGCATCAGCTTCAGGAGGCCGCCCCCGATACAGACACGATCCCCGTAGCGGAAAACGATCTCAGCGACGTGATTGGTCAGGAGCAGGGTAAACGGGCGCTAGAGATCACTGCTGCAGGCGGGCATAACCTGCTACTGATCGGCCCACCGGGCACGGGTAAGACCATGCTGGCCAGCCGCCTGAATAGCCTATTACCGCCTTTGACTAACCGTGAGGCGCTGGAGAGCGCGGCAATTATCAGCCTGACGAATGCCGCCATGCTAAAAAAGCAGTGGCGGCGCAGGCCCTTCCGTTCGCCTCATCACAGCGCTTCCCTAACCGCTATGGTAGGCGGCGGGTCAATTCCCGGCCCGGGCGAAATTTCACTGGCGCATAATGGCATCCTGTTTCTGGATGAGTTGCCAGAGTTCGAGCGGCGTGTTCTGGATGCTCTGCGCGAACCTATTGAGTCCGGACAGATTCATATTTCACGAACCCGGGCCAAGGTGACCTATCCCGCCCGCTTTCAGCTGATAGCGGCGATGAACCCCAGCCCTACCGGCCACTATCAGGGGAACCATAACCGTGCGACGCCAGAGCAGACGCTGCGCTATCTGAGCAAACTTTCGGGACCATTTCTTGATCGCTTTGATCTCTCTCTGGAGATCCCCCTTCCCCCACCGGGGTTGCTGCGCCATGCGGATAGCCGCAGCGAACAGGGAGAGGCGGTACGCGCCCGCGTGCTTGCTGCACAAGAGATTCAGTATCGACGCCAGCACATGCTTAACGCCCGGCTTGAAAGCGCTGCTATACACGAATACTGTCAGCTGGTGCCAGAGGATGCCGACTGGCTTGAAAAGACGCTTGCACAGCTTGGGCTATCGATACGCGCCTGGCAGCGCCTGCTTAAGGTGGCACGCACCATTGCCGATCTGGAAGAGAGTAAGACGATACGCAGGGCGCATCTACAGGAGGCGCTGGGCTATCGCGCTGTTGACCGACTGCTCATCCATCTACAGAAAATGATGGGATAAAAAAAGGGGCCGTAGCCCCTGGGTTTTTTAATCGTCGGATTCGGTGTAATCTTCCGCGCCTTCCATCTGCGGCTTACCGCCGGAGAGGGTATGGAAGCGTTTCGGACGCTTGATGCGCGTCATGTACTTACTCCAGACGCGTTCCGCTTCAGTGACGGGCTCGCGCTGGCCACGGCAGACGGCGACAAACAGCTCTTCTTCTTCTGTCACCGGCTCACGCTTGCCGAGATCGAGTTCGTTGAAAGCATAACCGTGCCGCTCCAGCAGCTGCGCCTCTTTAATGGTGAAATCACCATGACGAGAGAACCCGCGCGGGTAGTATTTGTTGTCGAAAAAACGATTAGTCGTCGTAAAGCTTTCCGCCATCCTACACACTCCTAATTCTTTGGCCGAGCTATTTATGGCGCGGAGTATTAGTTACGCTTGACAGAGTGTAAAACAAAACATTTAAATCATAACGACAAATAATTTTGTGGAGAAAGCTGTGGATACGGAATTGCTAAAAACTTTCCTGGAAGTGAGCAGGACTCGTCACTTTGGACGCGCTGCCGAAGCGCTCTATCTGACACAATCAGCGGTCAGTTTTCGTATTCGCCAGCTTGAGAATCAGCTTGGGGTAAACCTTTTCACCCGCCATCGCAACAATATCCGCCTTACGGTAGCGGGTGAGAAACTCCTGCCCTATGCAGAGACGCTAATGAATACCTGGCAGGCAGCCCGTAAAGAGGTGGCCCATAGCTCGCAGCACAATGAGTTCTCTATTGGCGCAAGCGCATCGCTGTGGGAGTGCATGCTGAACGGCTGGCTAGGTCGGCTCTATCAGACACATAAAAGCTTACAATTTGAAGCGCGTATCGCACAGCGACAATCACTGGTAAAACAGCTGCATGAGCGGCAGCTGGATCTGCTGATTACGACTGAAGCCCCCAAAATGGATGAGTTCAGTAGTCAGCTGCTGGGACACTTTGCCCTTGCGCTCTACTGTACCGTTCCGTCGCGCCTGAAATCGGCCCTGAACTACCTGCGCCTCGAGTGGGGTCCTGATTTTCAGCAGCATGAGTCTGGCCTGATAGCCAGTGACGAGATCCCTCTGCTAACGACCAGCTCCGCTGAAATTGCCCGCCAACAGCTAGGATCGTTGGAGGGTTGCACCTGGCTACCGGTCTCATGGGCCAGGGAAAAGCCCGATCTGCATATGGTGGCAGATACGCTGACGCTCTCACGCCCGCTTTACGCTATCTGGCTACAGAACAGCGATAAACAGAGCCAGATTAAAGATCTTTTGAAAACTAGCGTGATGGAATAATTCAAGGATACGGTGCAGGGACGCAGCGTAGAGTTGAGTGTGGCGAGGTAAGAGAGTGAAAGAGAGGAGATCGTAAATTGCAGGCAAAAAAAATCCTTTGCCTAAGCAAAGGATCCTAATATGGCAGGGGCGGAGAGACTCGAACTCGCGACACCCGGTTTTGGAGACCGGTGCTCTACCAACTGAGCTACGCCCCTAAAATTTCTTACTATTAAGCCTGCTATAGATGAGCAGGCTTAATTTTATAATAAGTGGCGGAACGGACGGGACTCGAACCCGCGACCCCCTGCGTGACAGGCAG
>NZ_DAMBWA010000016.1:0-104858 GCF_032052675.1 Pseudescherichia sp. | reverse complement strand
CTCCCCATGCGAGAGTAGGGAACTGCCAGGCATCAAACAAAGCAGAAGGCCATCCGTAAGGATGGCCTTTTTGCGTTGCGGCAGATAAACGCCGGGCGGCATTACATTTGCCCGGCCTACAAACGCTACCTATCCTGCCTTAATGACTCTGTCGCTTTAACCACAGCTCTATAAAATCAGCTATCCCAGCCACATCCTTCAAATCCAGCACTGGAACGGCAGCGTCGATCGCGACATCACTGGCGATCGCAATCACATTGTCATCGATCTCCAGCTCCTCCAGCCGATGCCCGGCATCTGCCCGAAACAGCAGAATTTTCGCCACCGGCTCATGCTTGAAGCCCTCTACCAGCACCAGATCTAATTTCGTGCGATCCATTCTGCTGGCCAGAAACGTTAAGTTTAACGGCGCTTCATCCGGCGTCTCGGTCATCAGGGCCCACCGCTGCTGGCTGGCCACAAGCGTTTGTGCCGCACCCGCCTTGCGTAACTCATAGCTATCCTTGCCGGGCTTATCGACATCCATATTATGATGCGTATGCTTAATCAGGCCGGGACGGATGCCCCGTTCACAGAGAGCGGGGATCAGCTGCTTAAGCAGCGTGGTTTTCCCTGTACCACTCCATGCGGCTATCGCGAGGATCGGCTTCATTTTTTCTCCTGCCTGCCGGTGAGATCGTCCGGCGTATTGATATTAATAAATGCCGACCGGCAATTACTAAAGTCCACGGCATGGCCTCCCGCCTGGCGCATAAATACCATTACCCGCCGCTCACCGGATGCCAAATAAGCCGTAAGCTGCGGGATCGCCTGGCGATGAACCAGTGCAACGGTGGGATGATCGCGCTCACCGTCGGACACCCATACTACTGGCGCATCCCTACGTTCAGAAGCCAACCGCGCTGCCAAATCGGATGGTATGCCTGGGGTATCGCACGGACAAAACAGGAACCAGTCGGCAGTGGTCTGTTGCATAACGGCCAGCATACCGGCTAACGGACCGGGGAAGTTATCCAGCGTATCTTCAATGACCATCAGACCGCTTGCCCTATAGCGATCAAGGTTGCGGTTAGCGCTTAATACAACATGATCTACCTGCGTAGCCAGCCTGCTTGCAACATGCTGCCAAAGTGGAATGCCGTTGAGCAGCAATAATCCTTTGTCTTCCCCACCCATACGCGACGCTCTGCCGCCAGCCAGTACGACACCCGTAATGTCTAGTCCACTATTCACTAATATCGCCTCTTTTATTGTGGGTTTGACCCTGCTAACGTGTCTCTCTCAAGAGTAAGGAGCACTGGCCATGAAATGTAAACGTCTGAACGAAGTTATTGAACTCCTCCAGCCCGCCTGGCAAAAGGAGCCCGAGCTTAACCTGATGCAATTTTTGCAAAAACTGGCGCAGGAGTCAGGCTATGACGGTGAGTTAACCGATCTTTCTGACGACATCCTGATCTATCACCTTAAAATGCGCGACGCAGCAAAGGATGCTGTTATTCCTGGTATTCAGAAAGATTACGAAGAAGATTTCAAAACAGCCCTGCTGCGCGCCCGGGGCGTAATTAAAGAGTAAAAGGTTGTAAGTGGTGCAACGGAAAACGCTACGAAATGATATCCTGAACTATTCGTAGTATTTTCCGGATGATGGGATGAACGACAACGCTTTTACTTTCCAGACGCTACACCCGGATACCATCATGGATGCGCTGTTTGAACAGGGGATCCGGGTGGATTCCGGCCTTACCCCACTTAACAGCTACGAAAACCGTGTCTATCAATTTCAGGATGAAGATCGCCGCCGTTACGTGGTGAAATTCTATCGTCCGCAGCGCTGGTCGGTAGCGCAAATCAGCGAAGAGCACCAGTTCGCCCATGAGCTGATGAACGATGAGGTTCCGGTTGCGGCCCCGCTTGAATTTAACGGCCAGACGCTGCTGACCCATCAGGGATACTGCTACGCCATATTCCCCAGCCTCGGCGGTCGTCAGTTCGAAGCCGATAATCTGGATCAGATGGAGTGGGTTGCGCGCTATCTTGGCCGCCTGCATCAAACCGGGCGTAAAAAAGTCTTCACCCACCGCCCCTCTATTGACGTCAATGAGTACCTGATTGAGCCTCGTAAACTCTTCGAACAGTCGGCGCTTATTCCCTCTGGTCTGAAAGCAGCGTTTCTTAACGCCACGGATTCCCTTATCGAGGCGGTAATGGCGCAGTGGCATACGCGTTTCGATCTGCTGCGCCTTCATGGCGATTGTCATGCCGGGAACATTCTCTGGCGTGACGGGCCACTGTTTGTCGATCTCGACGATGCGCGTAACGGCCCTGCGGTTCAGGATCTGTGGATGCTGCTCAACGGCGACAAAGCCGAGCGGCGTATGCAGCTTGAGACGATTATTGAGGCCTATGAAGAGTTTAGCGAGTTCAATACTAATGAAATCGCGCTCATCGAACCTTTACGCGCCATGCGTATGGTCTATTATCTGGCATGGCTGATCCGCCGCTGGGACGATCCCGCATTCCCCAAAAATTTCCCGTGGCTTACCGGGGAAGACTATTGGCACAGGCAAACTCTGACTTTTATTGAGCAGGTTAAGGTTCTGCAAGAACCGCCTCTGCAACTTACGCCGATGTATTAATTTGACACTTTCAGGAGAGTATTAACCATGAAGAAAATTTGGCTGGCGCTGGCAGGTCTCATTCTGGCATTTAGCGCGTCTGCGGCTCAGTTTACCGAAGGAAAACAGTACATCGCCCTTGATAAACCGGCGGTGGGAGAGCCGCAGGTGCTGGAGTTCTTCTCCTTCTACTGCCCGCACTGCTACGATTTTGAACGCGTATGGCACGTTTCTGATACGGTGAAACAGCAGCTGCCGGAAGGCACTAAAATGACGAAATACCACGTCGAGTTTCTGGGTCCCTTGGGTAAAGATCTGACTCAGGCCTGGGCTGTCGCGATGGCGCTGGGTGTAGAAGATAAGATCACCGCTCCGATGTTTGAAGCGGTGCAGAAAACCCAGACCGTCACCTCCGTAGCCGATATCCGTAAGGTATTTGTTGATGCGGGTATTAAAGGCGAAGACTACGATGCCGCGTGGAACAGCTTTGTGGTGAAATCTCTGGTTGCCCAGCAGGAGAAAGCGGCTGCCGATCTGCAGCTGCAGGGCGTTCCAGCCATGTTTGTCAACGGCAAGTATCAGGTTAACCCGCAGGGAATGGATACCAGCAGCATGGACGTTTTCGTCCAGCAGTATGCTGCAACGGTAAAATATCTGGTTGGCCAGAAGTAATCATAAAGCCGGTCAATGACCGGCTTTTTTATCCTTTCTGTAGTACGACATATTGATGTTGTTCAAAAACAGCCCGCAGGACGAATTAAGGTTAACTGACGGCTCGCCGTACCAATCAAACGCATGGGCAAAAGCTTATATCCACATGGAGTAAACTGCCGCTTAACGGACATAAGGATCGCGATCCTTTTTATATCTCTATAATATTAAAAGAAAAATAAACAACCCCGCCAATTTTACATGGTCTATTATTTCTTCAGCAAAAAAGCATGCACAAAGTTATCCACAGGATAATAATGCGAACGATCGCGACGATCCGGAAATCTTTTCCACGAATTACCGCGAAAAACTCAAGTTTTCGTCCGGTATGTGGCATCCTTTAACCATAAATTATTAAACAGGCACGGATAACATGGTTCAGATCCCAGAAAACCCGCTAATCCTCGTTGATGGCTCGTCATACCTCTATCGCGCTTATCACGCGTTCCCACCGCTGACCAATAGCGCGGGAGAGCCAACCGGCGCAATGTATGGGGTGCTGAACATGCTCAGAAGCTTGATCCTGCAGTATCAGCCTACGCATGCCGCGGTGGTGTTCGATGCTAAAGGGAAGACCTTCCGTGACGAACTGTTTGAGCACTATAAATCCCACCGTCCGCCAATGCCTGATGATTTGCGCTCGCAGATAGAGCCGCTGCATGCGATGGTCAAAGCGATGGGCCTGCCGCTGATGGCCATTTCCGGCGTTGAGGCGGATGATGTTATCGGTACGCTAGCCCTCGAGGCCGAAAAAATGGGACGCCCGGTACTCATCAGCACCGGTGATAAAGATATGGCTCAGCTGGTCACGCCGAACGTGACGCTGATTAACACCATGACCAACACCATTCTCGGCCCGGAGGAGGTGATCGCAAAATATGGCGTGCCGCCTGAGCTGATCATCGATTTTCTTGCCCTGATGGGTGACTCCTCCGATAACATCCCCGGCGTGCCTGGCGTGGGTGAAAAAACGGCGCAGGCGCTGCTGCAGGGGCTGGGCGGTCTGGAAATGCTGCTTAATGAGTCCGATAAAATTGCCAGCCTCAGCTTCCGCGGCGCAAAAACGATGGCGGCGAAGCTGGAGCAGAATAAAGAGGTTGCCCGTCTCTCCTATCAGCTGGCGACCATCAAGACCGACGTTGAGCTGGATCTCACCTGTGAACAGCTGACGGTACAGCAGCCTGCTGCAGATGAGCTGCTGAGCCTGTTTAAACGATACGAATTCAAACGCTGGACGGCGGATGTTGAAGCGGGGACATGGCTGCAGGGTAAAGGGGCAAAACCGGCCGCGAAGCCACAGGCCGCCCCGGTCGTTGAAGTTGAAGATGATGAGCCAGCCACGCCGCTCTCCGCAGAGCACTATGTCACCATCCTTGATGAGCCGACGCTGAACGAGTGGATTGCGCGGCTGAAAAAGGCGCCGGTGTTTGCCTTCGATACCGAAACGGATAGCCTGGACAATGTCAGCGCCCAGCTGGTGGGGCTGTCGTTTGCTACGGAGCCGGGCCTGGCGGCCTACGTGCCGGTTGCCCACGACTACCTGGATGCACCAGAGCAGCTCTCCCGCGAGCGGGTTCTGGAGCTGTTAAAGCCGATTCTGGAAGATGAAAAAGCGTTGAAGGTGGGGCAGAACCTGAAATTCGATCGCGGCATTTTACAGAACTACGGCATTGAGCTGCGCGGCATCGCTTTTGACACCATGCTCGAGTCTTATATTCTCGACAGCGTTGCCGGACGTCATGATATGGACAGCCTCTCCGATCGCTGGCTGAAGCACCAGACCGTGACCTTTGAGCAGATCGCTGGCAAAGGTAAAAACCAGCTGACCTTTAACCAGATTGCACTGGAAGAGGCCGGGCACTATGCGGCGGAAGACGCTGACGTCACCCTGCAGCTGCATCTTAAGATGTGGCCAAAGCTGGAGAAGCATGCGGGCCCGCTGAATATTTTCCAGAACATTGAGATGCCGCTGGTGCCGGTGCTCTCTCGCATCGAGCGTAACGGAGTGAAGATCGATCCGGCGGTACTGCACAAGCACTCCGGTGAGATCACCCTGCGTCTGGCCGAGCTGGAGAAAAAGGCCCATGAGATCGCTGGCGAAGCGTTTAACCTCTCTTCAACCAAACAGCTGCAGGTTATCCTGTTTGAAAAGCAGGGCATTAAGCCGCTGAAGAAGACGCCGGGCGGCGCACCGTCAACCTCTGAAGAGGTACTGGAAGAGCTGGCGCTGGACTATCCGCTGCCGAAGGTCATTCTGGAGCATCGCGGGCTGTCAAAGCTGAAATCGACCTATACCGATAAGCTGCCGCTGATGATCAACCCTAAAACCGGGCGCGTGCACACCTCCTACCACCAGGCGGTCACCGCAACAGGACGGCTCTCCTCCACCGATCCGAACCTGCAGAATATCCCCGTGCGTAACGAGGAGGGACGACGCATCCGCCAGGCGTTTATCGCCCCGGAGGATTACGTCATCGTCTCTGCGGACTACTCACAGATCGAGCTACGCATTATGGCGCACCTGTCGCGCGATAAAGGGCTACTCTCCGCCTTTGCCGAGGGTCAGGATATCCACCGCGCCACGGCGGCTGAGGTATTTGGCATGCCGCTAGAGAGCGTATCGAACGATCAGCGCCGCAGCGCGAAGGCGATCAACTTTGGTCTGATCTACGGCATGAGCGCTTTTGGTCTGTCGCGCCAGCTAAACATCCCGCGCAAAGAGTCGCAGCGTTACATGGATCTCTACTTTGAGCGCTATCCGGGCGTGCGTGAGTATATGGAGCGCACCCGTGCCCAGGCGAAAGAGCAGGGCTACGTTGAAACGTTAGAGGGGCGTCGCCTCTATCTGCCGGACATCAAATCCAGCAATGCTGCGCGCCGCGCTGGCGCTGAGCGTGCTGCGATTAACGCTCCGATGCAGGGCACGGCGGCAGATATCATCAAGCGGGCAATGATAGCCGTGGATGCCTGGCTACAGGCGGCGCAGCCGCGCGTGCGTATGATTATGCAGGTTCACGATGAACTGGTGTTTGAAGTGCATAAAGACGATGTGGACCAGGTTTCCCAGAAGATCCATGAGCTGATGGAGAACAGCACCCAGCTGGATGTTCCGTTGCTGGTGGAGGTGGGCAGTGGTGAAAACTGGGATCTCGCGCACTAAGCTCTGGGGCAATGACGCGGTTTTATGTAAGTAAGCAACATAAGATAGAGCTTTTTGTGATGATCATTAGAATTACCTATGTAAAGAATGAAAAAAAATTACAAAAAGCGTTTGTAACTGTCTAAAAAAAGAGTAGAGTTAAAGGCGTAGGGTACAGAGGTAAGATGTTCTATCTTTCAGACCTTTTACTTCACGTAATCGGATTTGGCTGAATATTTAGCCGCCCCAGTCAGTAATGACTGGGGCGTTTTTTATTGGCTTACGCTTCGGCGTCCGCTTCCGTTACCGGCGTTAAATCGCTAAACCAGCTATCCAGCTTCGCCCGCAGCTTGTCCACGCCCAGCTTCTTCAGGGATGAAAACGCTTCAACCTGAACGTCACCGTTAAAGGCCAGAACCGCTTCACGCACCATATTCAACTGTGACTTCCGCGCACCGCTCGCCAGCTTATCGGCCTTGGTCAGCAGCACCAGTACCTGAATATTGCTCTCAACGGCCCACTGGATCATCTGCTGATCGAGATCCTTGAGCGGATGGCGAATGTCCATCAGGATCACCACGCCCTGCAGACACTGACGCTTCTCCAGATATTCGCCCAGCGCGCGCTGCCATTTGATCTTCATCTCTTCCGGCACTTCGGCGTAGCCGTAGCCGGGCAGGTCAACAAGACGCTTGCCGTCTGCCACTTCAAACAGGTTGATCAGCTGGGTACGGCCCGGCGTCTTGGAGGTGCGTGCCAGGCTCTTCTGATGGGTCAGGGTGTTCAGGGCGCTCGATTTACCCGCGTTGGAACGGCCGGCAAAGGCCACTTCTATTCCGGTATCGGCAGGTAAGTGGCGAATATCAGGCGCGCTGGTGACAAAGTGCGTCTGTTGATAATTCAAATTAGTCAAAGCGGTCGTCTCCATAAGTAAAGCTTTGGGGGATTATACCTGAACGCAGGAAAAAGGCGGCTTTTCTCGCCATCCCTCTTTGACTGCCGCGCTGGCTATAGACCCTGTAAGATATTGACGACTCTACGCTTGCGATATTTCAGAGTAATTGCAGGTTTCAGAAAGGGTGAATTCCTTTTAAATCAAATAGTTGATTGATTAGAATTTTCCGAATTTAGCCTTTTATGCCTTTTTGCGTCTTGTCACTTTTTTTGAACAAGGTAAAGTATCTGGCAAAGGCGAGGAGCGCCGGGGATTGTGACTTAAGGAAAAGGGGTCAGGAGCGCCAGGAGGCGAAGACGCTGGATAGCCAGGATGGCAAACGTCAGGAGACGTGATACACAGGGAAATGGACCGCAACAGGGAACGTTCATGCTAAGGGATAAACAGGGTCGGTTGTAAGCAAACACGGAATAGTTAACCCGCTGAGGGTGGGTGGTCAAGAAAAAAGGCGACAGTTTACTCTGTCGCCTTTTTTCTTTGCTTGCTTTCTGCTAGATTCCGCCGCAATTCTATACTGAATAAAACGGCTTAAAGACCAACTATGATGAATAAACCCGCATCGTCTCCGCGTGGCAAAGGCCCCGCAAAAGCGCGCCGCAAAACGCGCGATGAAATCAATCAGGAAGCTCGCGACCGTAAGCGTGAGAAAAAGCATCGCGGCAACGCGGCAGGCAGCCGTGCTACCGGCAACGATAGCGCATCCGGCTCTCGTGGCCAGAAGCAGCAGAAAGATCCCCGTATCGGCAGTAAAACCCCCGTACCGTTGGGCGTAACAGCTACTCCGGTCACGCGTCAGCAAAAACCTAAGAGCGAGAAACCTATGCTTTCACCGCAGGCTGAACTGGATATGCTGGAAACTGATGAGCGCCTGGATGCGCTGCTGGAACGTCTGGAGGATGGCGACACCCTGAGCGCAGAAGATCAGGCGTGGGTTGACGCTAAACTGGACCGCATTGACGCGCTGATGCAGCAGCTCGGTCTCTCCTATGACGATGAAGAAGACGAAGAAGAGGAAGAGGAGAAAGAGGATATGATGCGCCTGCTCAAAGGCGGCAACTAATCCCTGGACAACTCGCTTTACAGCATGGGCTTGCTCGTCCTGCTTATAACCCTTCCGGTTATGTGTTATCTGGCGTGGTTATTCGTTAAACTACGACGGTTGTCGCAGCGACAGAAATGGCTGCGCAACCGGCTTGCACTTCGTCATGGAGGCAGGCCAGGCCGTCGTCGTCGTCAGCGGCGCTACCCGAAGGAGTGAGCATGTCTTCGCAGTTAATCGACTGGGATCTGGCCCTGATCCAGAAATATAACTATTCCGGGCCGCGTTATACCTCATACCCGACCGCCCTTGAGTTCGCCGATACCTTTGGCGAAGCGGATTTTCAGCAGGCCGTTGCTCGCTATCCTGAGCGTGCGCTGTCGCTCTACGTGCATATCCCGTTCTGTCACCGGCTGTGCTACTTCTGCGGCTGCAATAAGATCGTCACCCGCCAGCAGCATAAGGCAGACCAGTATCTCGACGCGCTTGAGCAGGAAATTATCCACCGCGCGCCGCTGTTTACCGGTCGCCGGGTCAGCCAGCTGCACTGGGGCGGCGGGACGCCTACCTACCTGAACAAAGCGCAAATTAGTCGCCTGATGGGGCTGCTGCGCCACCACTTCAATTTTAACGCCGATGCCGAAATCTCTATTGAGGTTGACCCGCGTGAGATCGAGCTGAACGTGCTCGACCATCTGCGCGCCGAGGGCTTTAACCGCCTGAGCATGGGCGTGCAGGACTTCAACAAAGAGGTGCAGCGGCTGGTCAACCGGGAGCAGGATGAAGCGTTTATCTTTGCGCTGTTACGGCATGCGCGCGAGATTGGCTTCACCTCTACCAATATCGATCTGATCTACGGTCTGCCGAAGCAGACGCCGGAGAGCTTCGCCTTCACCCTGAAACGTGTCGGAGAGCTAAACCCCGATAGGCTGAGCGTATTCAACTATGCGCACCTGCCGACGCTCTTCGCTGCGCAGCGGAAGATTAAGGACGCCGATCTGCCCTCGGCGCAGCAGAAGCTGGATATTCTGCAGCAGACGATTACCTCGCTCACCGAGGAGGGCTATCAGTTCATCGGTATGGATCACTTTGCACGCCCGGATGACGAGCTGGCCGTGGCCCAGCGCGAAGGGGTACTGCACCGTAACTTTCAGGGCTATACCACCCAGGGCGATAGTGACCTGCTGGGCATGGGCGTTTCAGCCATCAGCATGATTGGCGACTGCTACGCGCAGAACCAGAAAGAGCTGAAGCACTACTATCAGCAGGTAGATGAGACCGGTAATGCACTGTGGCGGGGCATTGCCCTGACAAGAGATGACTGCATCCGCCGGGATGTCATCAAGTCGCTGATCTGCAACTTCCGTCTGGATTTTAGTGCGGTAGAAAAAGAGTGGGATCTCGATTTCGCCGACTACTTTGCGGAAGATTTAAACTTGCTTGCCCCGTTAGCAAAAGACGGGCTGGTGGCGGTGGATGCGCACGGCATTCAGGTGACGGCGAAAGGCCGACTGCTGATCCGCAATATCTGCATGTGCTTTGATGCCTATCTACGCCAGAAGGCGCGACTGCAGCAGTTCTCTCGCGTGATTTAACAGATCAGGATCTGTATGCCCGGTAGGCATCGCGCCACCGGGCGTTTTATCTGCTACTCCATCCCTAACTCTTTCAGCTTGCGCGTCAGGGTATTACGTCCCCAGCCGAGCAATCTTGCGGCTTCCTGCTTATGTCCCTGGGTATGACGCAGGGCGGTAGTGAGCAGAGTACGCTCCATCTCCGGTTGCGCCTCAGAGAGCAGGTTTTGATGACCGGAACGCAGCGCGCGGTCCGCCCACTGCGCCAGCAGCGTGGCCCAGTTATCCGGCAGCGTCTGAGTCGGGCTGTCGGGTATCGTGGTTTCAAACAGCTCGCTGGGGAGATCCTGGATCAGCACCTCCTGACCCGCGGCCATCACCGTCAGCCAGCGGCAGGTGTTCTCTAGCTGACGGACGTTGCCTGGCCAGGCGACGCGGGTCAACGCCGCCTCGGTCTCCGGATGCAGCTGCTTGGCTTCTACGCCCAGCTCGCGGGCGGCCACCTGTAAAAAATGACGCGCCAGGCGGGGGATATCTTCCCGGCGCTCACGCAGGGGCGGGAGATGCACGCGGATCACGTTCAGACGATGGAAGAGATCCTCCCGGAACTTACCCTCCTGCACCCGCAGCTCAAGGTTCTGATGGGTGGCGGCAATGATGCGCACGTCTACTTTCACCGGGGCATAGCCGCCGACGCGGTAAAACTGTCCGTCCGCCAGCACGCGTAACAGGCGCGTCTGCACGTCCAGCGGCATATCGCCAATCTCGTCCAGGAACAGCGTGCCGCCGTCGGCCTGCTCAAAACGCCCCTGTCGGACGGTATTTGCGCCGGTAAACGCCCCCTTCTCATGACCAAACAGCTCGGACTCAATAAGATCCTTTGGAATAGCAGCCATGTTGAGGGCGATAAAGGGCGCTTTAACCCGTGGACTATGGCGATGCAGCGCATGGGCGACCAGCTCTTTACCGGTCCCGGACTCGCCGTTGATCAGCACGCTAATCGAGGAGCGGGAGAGGCGGCCAATGATGCGAAACACGTCCTGCATCGCGGGCGCTTCGCCGATGATATCCGCTGTCGGGCCAAACACCTGCACGTTGCGCGGCTGCTGTTGCTCCTGGTAGTGGCTGATGGCTCGCTCAACCAGCGCGACCGCCTCGTCGATGTCGAACGGTTTAGGCAGGTAGTCAAAGGCTCCCTGCTGGTAGGCGCTAACGGCCGCGTCGAGATCGGAGTGCGCAGTCATAATGATGACCGGGAGCATAGGGTGACGCTGTTTGATCTGCTTCAGCAGCGCCAGACCGTCCATGCCCGGCATGCGAATATCCGACAGCAGCACGTCCGGGGTTTTGGTGGTCAGCGCGTCGAGCACCTCGTTACCACTTTCAAATGTTGTACAACTCAAGCCAGCCCCCGTCAGGGCGCGTTCAAGCACCCAGCGAATGGAGCTATCGTCATCAACAATCCACGCTATCCCTCGTTGCATCATCGTCACCTTTATTTTTTAATTGGCAGGTAAACCGAAAACTCGGTATGACCCGGCCAACTGGTAAATTCAATTTTGCCGGAGTGTTGATCAATCAAACTGCGGGCAATTGACAGCCCAAGCCCGGTCCCACCTTCGCGCCCGCTCACCATCGGATAAAATAGCGTGTCCTGCAGGTGTGACGGGATACCCGGCCCGTTGTCCTCAACGTCAATACGTGCCGCCAGACGATAGCGCGTGCCGTGCAGCGTGAGCTGGAAGGCCGTGCGCGTGCGCAGCGTAATTTCGCCGCCCTCTGGCCCCAGCGCCTGCAGGGCGTTGCGCACGATATTCAGCAGAACCTGCTCAATCTGATCGGGATCGTGCGGTAGCTCCGGCAGGCTGGGATCATAATCACGCACCAGGGTGACGTTCTCCGGCAGCTCCATCGAGACCAGCTTCACCACGCGCTCGGCGACTTTATGAATGCTCTCGGTCACATGCATACCCGGATGCTGCGGCCCCAGCAGGCGATCCACCAGGTTACGCAGCCGGTCCGCCTGCTCAATAATGACTTTGGTGTACTCGGTTAGCGCCGGATCGGGCAGCGCTTTGCTCAGCAGCTGCGCTGCACCGCGCAGGCCACCCAGCGGGTTTTTAATCTCATGGGCAAGGCCGCGGACCAGATCGCGTGCGGCGACCTGCTGGGCCTGCTGAAGCTGCTCCTGGCTCAGGCGGCGCTGGTTATCCATCGGTGCCATCTCCAGCAGGATCAGCCCCTCAGGCAGCCTCTGTGCCGTCACGGAGAGAATGTGCGAGCGGGCATCGATCACCAGGGTGACTTCGTTATCCGTGAACCCTTGTCCGGCCTCCAGGCTCTCCTGCATCAGGGCGACGTTCAAGGAGAAGTAGCTCAGCAGCTCCGGCAGGGGTGTACCAAACAGCTTGCGTGAGCTTTGTGCCAGCAGCTGCTGAGCGGCGGGGTTCGCGTAGTGAATCGCCAGCTCGTCATCAACCAGTAGAATGCTGTTGATTAAAGAGTTGAGGATCTGCCCAGCATCGGGCAGCGTGCCAGTTGCCATTAAGCAGTCTCCTGAAATGAGTTGCACTGTTTTAGTGCATTATAGCTTTTTATGGTTAAAAAGCGCGTAATATCAGATTGTTGGCGGAGAAAAAAGCCCATCAGGGATGGGCTAAAGTTTCCACGGCAACTAAAATTCTCGGCGTCTTTTTTGCTCCAGCAGGGCCGGAGCAAAAATTGGCTGAGCATTACTCAATAAAAAATTAAACGCTGTAGTAGAGTTCGAACTCAACCGGGTGCGGCGTCATGCGAACGCGGTCGTTCTCTTCAATACGCAGGGCGATGTAGGCATCGATCGCGTCGTTAGTGAATACGCCGCCTGCGGTCAGGAACTCGCGGTCTGCATCAAGCGCCTGCAGGGCCTCTTCCAGGGAGCCAGCAACCTGCGGTACTTCTTTCGCCTCTTCCGGCGGCAGGTCGTACAGGTTTTTGTCCATTGCTTCGCCCGGGTGGATCTTGTTCTTGATACCGTCAAGGCCAGCCATCAGCAGGGCAGCGAAGCACAGGTACGGGTTAGCAGCCGGGTCCGGGAAGCGCACTTCGATACGACGCGCTTTCGGCGAGGTCACTACCGGAATACGGATAGAGGCAGAGCGGTTACGGGCAGAGTAGGCCAGCATAACCGGTGCTTCGTAACCCGGGACCAGACGCTTGTAGGAGTTGGTGGTCGGGTTCGCCAGGGCGTTGATCGCTTTTGCGTGTTTGATTACGCCGCCAATGTAGTACAGGGCTTCTTCAGACAGGCCAGCATATTTGTCGCCAGAGAACAGGTTGGTACCGTTCTTAGACAGAGACATGTGGCAGTGCATGCCGGAGCCGTTATCGCCGAACATCGGTTTTGGCATAAAGGTCGCGGTTTTGCCGAAGCGGTGCGCAACGTTGTGCACGACATATTTGTAGATCTGAATTTCGTCCGCTTTTTTGGTCATGGTGTTGAAGCGGGTCGCCACTTCGTTCTGACCTGCGGTTGCCACTTCGTGGTGGTGTGCTTCAACCACCAGGCCCATCTCTTCCATTACCAGACACATGGTAGAGCGGATGTCCTGAGAGGAGTCAACCGGCGGAACCGGGAAGTAACCGCCTTTCACTGCCGGACGGTGACCTTTGTTACCACCTTCGTATTTGGTGGAGGTGTTCCATGCGCCTTCGATATCGTCGATAGCTACGTGGGAACCGGAGATGTTGGCACCAAAGCGAACGTCGTCGAACAGGAAGAACTCTGGCTCTGGCCCGAACAGAACGGTGTCTGCGATGCCGGTGGAGCGCAGGTACTCTTCAGCGCGTTTAGCGATGGAGCGCGGGTCGCGATCGTAGCCCTGCAGCGTGCCTGGCTCAAGGATATCGCAACGGATAATCAGGGTAGACTCTTCGAAGAACGGGTCAATAACAGCGGTAGAGGCGTCCGGCATCAGTACCATGTCGGATTCGTTGATGCCTTTCCAGCCACCAATCGAAGAACCATCAAACATTTTGCCTTCTTCAAAGAAGTCAGCATTAACCTGATGAGCTGGGATAGTGACATGCTGCTCTTTACCTTTGGTATCAGTGAAGCGCAGATCGATAAACTTCACTTCATGTTCGTTCAGCATCGTCAAAACGTGTTCAGCGGACATACTTAACTCTCCCGGAATTTTTGGTCGTCGTGGTAACGAGGTTCTACACTTTATAAGTGGCATAATCGCCTTGCATAAGATAAAGCGAAATCTGTGCCAACTTTTAAAACACCCCCAAAAGGCGCTATCATGCACGTCATAGTGCAAAAGGGCTGCACCATAATGGATATCTTGCATCAATATAGTGCATCTGCGCGATCGTAGTGCACTATATTGGTGCAATTTACATTAAGGCGGCTCTCTACCGCTCCGTGAAACCGATCACAAAGCCCTACTTTCTATATTGTTTGTAAAGGTTCTTTGTGATCCTGTTCTGTACTGCGATTAATACGTGTACAATAACGCGCTATTTCTAATGCCTGAGGCAAAGTTGTGATCGAAAATTTGCGTAACATCGCCATCATTGCGCACGTTGACCACGGTAAAACGACCCTGGTTGACAAGCTGCTGCAGCAATCCGGTACCTTCAGCGAACGTGCTGAGACGACCGAACGCGTGATGGACTCCAACGATTTGGAGAAAGAGCGTGGGATTACCATCCTCGCGAAAAACACCGCTATTAAATGGAATGACTACCGTATCAACATCGTTGATACCCCGGGTCACGCCGACTTCGGTGGTGAAGTTGAACGTGTCATGTCCATGGTAGACTCCGTACTGCTGGTGGTCGATGCTATGGACGGCCCGATGCCGCAGACCCGCTTTGTAACGAAAAAAGCGTTTGCGCATGGCCTGAAGCCAATTGTCGTTATCAACAAGGTTGACCGTCCGGGCGCGCGTCCTGACTGGGTTGTCGATCAGGTCTTCGATCTGTTCGTTAACCTCGACGCCACCGACGAGCAGCTGGACTTCCCGATCATCTACGCATCGGCCCTGCAGGGCATTGCGGGTAACGACCACACTGACATGGCGGAAGATATGACCCCGCTGTATCAGGCGATCGTTGACCACGTCCCGGCGCCGAACGTTGACCTTGACGGTCCGTTCCAGATGCAGATCTCCCAGCTGGACTACAACAACTACGTTGGCGTTATCGGCATCGGCCGCATCAAGCGCGGTAAGGTGAAGCCGAACCAGCAGATCACCCTGATCGACAGCGAAGGTAAAACGCGCAACGGTAAAGTGGGTAAAGTACTGACCCACCTCGGTCTGGAGCGTATTGAGTCCACCGAAGCTGAAGCAGGCGATATCATCGCGATCACCGGTCTGGGCGAGCTGAACATCTCCGACACCCTTTGCGATCCGCAAAACGTCGAAGCGCTGCCGGCACTCTCTGTTGATGAGCCGACCGTAACCATGTTCTTCAACGTCAACACCTCACCGTTCTGCGGTAAAGAAGGTAAGTTTGTGACTTCGCGTCAGATCCTTGACCGTCTGAACAAAGAGCTGGTGCACAACGTGGCGCTGCGTGTAGAAGAGACTGAAGATGCGGACGCATTCCGCGTATCCGGTCGTGGCGAGCTGCACCTCTCTGTACTGATCGAAAACATGCGTCGTGAAGGCTTCGAACTGGCTGTGTCCCGTCCGAAAGTTATCAACCGTATGATCGATGGCCGTATGCAAGAGCCGTTCGAGAACGTGACGCTGGATATCGAAGAGCAGCATCAGGGCGCGGTTATGCAGGCGATGGGCGAGCGTAAGGGCGATGTCAAAGACATGATCCCTGACGGTAAAGGCCGTATTCGTCTGGACTACCTGATCCCGGCACGTGGCCTGATCGGCTTCCGTACCGAGTTCATGACCATGACCTCCGGTACCGGTCTGCTGTACTCCACCTTCAGCCACTACGACGACGTGCGTCCGGGCGAAATCGGCCAGCGTAACAACGGCGTGCTGATCTCCAACGGCCAGGGTAAAGCAGTCGCATTCGCGCTGTTCAGCCTGCAGGATCGCGGTAAGCTCTTCCTGGGTCACGGTGCTGAAGTGTATGAAGGCCAGATCATCGGTATTCACAGCCGTTCTAACGACCTGACCGTAAACTGTCTGACCGGTAAGAAACTGACCAACATGCGTGCGTCGGGTACCGACGAAGCAACGGTTCTGGTTCCGCCGATCAAAATGTCTCTGGAGCAGGCGCTTGAGTTCATCGATGACGACGAACTGGTAGAAGTCACCCCGACCTCTGTCCGTATCCGTAAACGTCACCTGACCGAGAACGACCGTAAACGTGCGATGCGTGGTCCTCGCGACGCGTAATCTGTTTTTCGCATGACGATAAAAGCCGCTGATATTCAGCGGCTTTTTTTATGCAATGCGGGCAGGGGGAGTCGCTCGGTCTTTGGTATCGCTGGCGGAGAAAGCGGATTTTTTGCGTTGCGCAATTTCAGCGATAATAAAAGCGAAACGCTGTTCATTGAGCTTATAGAAAAGTCCCATGATAACGGCAGCCATTATCGCCAGTCCGCAAGGCCAGAGGAATATCAGCTGACGTAAGCCCAATAGCGTAGCGGCGCTTTGCACGGCATTAGGAATATAACCAATTTCCATCAGCATGATGCCCGGCAGGAAACCGGCAAGCGCGGCAGAGATCTTGCGTGAGAAAGTATAGCCGGTATAGACCGACCCCTCTGCACGGATACCTGTTTTCCACTCGCCATAGTCTACGGTATCCGGTACCAGGGCCCAGTTCAGGCTATTTACAAAGGCGGTCCCGAAAAACGCCATGCAGGAAAAGAGTACAAACCATAGCGAACTGCTGCCCCAGATATAGTTCAGTATGTCGCCTATCGCCCATAGCATCAGCCCGCCTAAATAGACCTGCTTCTTACCAAAGCGTTTTACCGCGACGGGCACCAGGAGTACGCCCATCAAGATACAGCTCATACTGAAAAAGCCCATCCATGAGAGCAGCTTAATATCGTTGAGCACGTACTGGGTATAATAAACCTGGATCGCAAGTTTGATATTAAACGCGGCTAACGTACAGAGGTTAGCCAGACATAGCACCAACAGCGGTGGATTTCGAAAGATAGCGCAGAACGACTTTACAATACTCGGCTTGTGGTGACTGGGCGTGATTTCGACGTAGCGCTCTTTCACGCCGCTGTAGCACCACCACATACAGAGCAGCCCACAGGTGGTAAAGATCAGAGCCGCAACAAAATAGCCTAGAGACGGCTGGCTCACAAACAGTGCTTGAATCGGCATAAAGCCAACGGTACAGAGCAATAACCCTACCGTGGCCCCGCCCTGACGCCAGGCGGCAAGGTGGGCACGCTCATTCGGGTTTTTGGTGATGGCAGGAACCATAGCTCCATAGGAGCAATTCATTAGGCTATAAAACAGGCCAAATAACATAAACAGCACAGTAGCAATGGCCGTTTTCACCGTCAGGCTAAAATGATTTGTCATAAACTGCGCCGTAGCCACCAGGGCGACGGGTATGGAAGCGTAAAGAATAAACGGCCTGAATTTTCCTCTTACGCTCATGTTGCGTCGGGAGTCCAGCAACACGCCAGTCAGCATATCGGTAAACGCCGTGAAAAACTTTGCTACCAGGAAGATAATCCCGCCGTAAAATGCAGGCATACCTAACTCATCGGTATAAAACTTTAGCAAATAGAGTGTGCCAATACAGAGCATTAGGTTCGAGCCAAAATCGCCCATTCCATAGGCACATTTTTCGCGCAGGCTTAGTTTTAGGGTCAATGGATCAGGGAGGCGGTTCATAGTCGATCCTCATAGCGCCCTGAAGAGCGCTATCTCAAGTTATTCAGGCCGGACGCTTACGCAGTTCTATCTCCTTAACGATGCGCACATACATTTTCTCGTTAAGGTTATAGAAGCATCCCATCGCTACAATGGTGATCACCGCCAGGATACTGGGGTAGATGAAAATCAACTGCCGCAGGCCTTCAACCGTTCCGGCGGATTGCACCACGTTGGGCACATAGCCGATCTGCGTGAGCATGATCCCTGGGAAGAAGCCCGCCAGCGCCTGCGATACCTTCCGGAAGAAGGTAAAACCGGTATAGACCGTCCCCTCGGAGCGCACGCCGGTACGCCACTCGCCGTATTCCACGGTATCAGAGACCAGGGCCCAGTTCAGGCTGTTCACAAACGCCGAGCCGAAGAACGCCAGGCAGGAGAACGCCACAAAGCTGACTGAGCCGCCGCCATAGAAATAGTTAAGGAGATCGCCTGCTACCCAGAGCAGGAGGCCAGTGATATAGACCTTCTTCTTACCGAAGCGACGTACCGCACCGGGCATCATAAATACGCCGATAAAAATGCAGCCCATGCTGAAGAAACCCATATACGACAACAGGATCGGATCGTTCAGCACATACTGCGTATAGTAAACCTGAATGGCGAGTTTGACGTTAAACGCCCCTAACGTGCACAGGTTGGCGATGCACAGAATAAACAGCGGACGATTACCGGCAATGGCGCGAAACGACTGCAACAGCCCCGGTTTTTGCGTGGAGTTAGCAGGCTGCGTCTCGACATAACGTTCGGTCACGCCTTTGTAGCACCACCACATAAAGAACAGCCCGAACAGCGAGAAGAGGGTAGCGGCAAAGATATAGCCAAACCGATCGTTGCCTTCAATCAGGTTCATCACTGGGACAAAACCTACGGTACAGAGCAGCAGGCCAAGCGTGGCACCGCCCTGTCGCCAGGCGGCCAGCGAGGCGCGCTCGTTCGGGTTTTTGGTAATGGCGGGTACCATCGCACCGTAGGAGCAGTTCATCATGCTGAAGAACAGGCCGTACAGCATGAACAGCACCGTCGCCATCACCGTTTTACCCGTGATCTCAAACGGCGTGCCGACGAAGTTGGCAATCGCCAGCAGCGTTACCGGGAAGGCGGCATACAGCACGAACGGACGGAATTTTCCTTTTGGGCCGATCTTGCGCCGGGAGTCGAGCATGATCCCGGTGCCCATGTCGGTGAAGGCGGTGAAGAATTTCGCAATCAGGAAGATGATCCCGCCATAGGTGCCAGGCAGTCCCAGCACGTCGGTATAAAACTTCAGCAGATACAGCGTACCAATATCCAGCAGGATGTTAGAGCCGAGATCGCCCATCCCGTAAGCAAGTTTTTCTTTAAACGGCAGGCGTAGGGTTGCCGGGTCAGATGATGGTTGACTCATTATTTTTCTCCATCTGCCCGCAGGTTGCCCTGCGGGCGAGCCTGATCAGATATGACGTAGGGAGCCAAACAGCGACGCCCATTCGCTTTGCTGGCGATAAAAGACCGGTGGTCTGCCAAGCGGGGCGGCAACAGTGATGTCACCGCCGCGGTGCGTTTCACCTGTCCACGCATTCACCCAGCGATCCTCTGGCAAATAGAGCGTCCACTCGCTGCGGCCCGCTTCATAAACAGGAGCGACCAGCAGATCGCGACCAAACAGATACTGATATTTCAGCGTATAGGTACGTGCATCGTCCTCGTAGTGCAGGAACAGCGGACGCATCACCGACAGGCCACTCATTGCGTTCTGCGCGACGGCGGCTTTGATATACGGCTTCAGAGTGGTAAAGACGGTGGTCATCCGTGCGAAATGCGCAATCGTTTCGGCGTCACCGTCAAACTGCCAGTTATCGCCAGGACGGTTTCCTTCATGGGTGCGCATCATCGGGGTAAAGGCACTGAAGTCGCACCAGCGTAGCAGTAGCTCTTTACTGCGTTTCATATCGAATAGAGTGGTATAGCCGCCGATATCGCTGTGGTGCAGACCGTGTCCAGTCATCGCCAGAGATAGCGCAGCAGGGACCACGGAGGCGAGCCCATCATCCAGGCTCCAGTCGACGTTCTGATCGCCCGCCCACATCATCACGGAGTGTTTCTGGCTACCGGTATAGCCCGCACGCATGAAGAACAGGATCTCCCCCAGCTTGCCGGTCTCTTCCAGCGCCTCGTAGTTACATTTCGCCCACAAAGCAGGCCAGGCGTTATGCATTATCTCCGCGCTGACGCCGTTGTGTAGGAAGGTGTCGGTCGGCAGATACTCGCCGAAATCGGCCATCCAGCCGCCGCAGCCCAGCTCAATCAGGTTCTTTTTAATGACCTCTTTGTACCAGTGGTAGGCTTCCGGATTGGTGAGGTCGATAACGCCCGCGTAGAACTCACCGAACTCAACGTGATAATCCTGGCCGTCGACATTTTTGGTCAGATAGCCACGCGCGGCCGCCTCTTCGCATAAATCCCGATCGCTGGCGACATACGGATTGATATAGGAGAGGAACTGCACACCCTCCTGTTTCCACTGCGGAATGCGCTCGTCAAGCTGTGGATACAGTTCGCTGTTCCATTTCCAGTCCCACATCACCCGTTTACCGAAGGAGGTCATGCGGATACCGGACCAGTCCTGCGCCCAGATACCGTTAACCTTCACACCGCCCTTGCGCATAACGTCGAGCTTCTGCTGGCACACCTCGGTGCCGCCCTGAATGCCCAGCGTCACGCCGTCGTAAACCCAGTCCGGCAGCTCAGGCTGACGCCCCAGCAGGCCGGTCAGTTTTTCCAGCAGATCGACGTAGGTTTGCGCACATTCGAAGCGCAGCGTGGCGTTATCTTCCCAGAAGGCCAGCTCGTGGAAGTCCGGCGCGCTGAAGTCGAAGTTCATGTAGCAGCTGTTGTCCACGTGGCAGTAGTACTTCTGGGTGCTCACGAAGGTAGGCTGCGGGAAGAAGGTCCAGTAGTAATCGCCGCCCGCGTTCTCTTTACAGTCTGCCTGCCAGGTGACGTAGGTTTGCTTGTTGCGGCCCACGCCCTGCTCGCTGGTCCACAGCGGGAACGGCTTGCCGCGTAGATCGAAGTAAGAGAACTGCTCGCCGCAGCCGTAAATGTGATCGTCAGGCTGGGCCGCCAGCCGCAGCCAGATGCGGTTATGGCTGGTGGCATCGTTTTTCAGCTTAAGCTCCAGACGGCCTTCCGTATCCACGCCCACCAGCAGTGTCGCACTCACCGCATCGCCGCGGGTAAAGCGGATCGCCCAGCCCGCGCTTTGCTGCGTGACGGTCGCGTCCGTCAGAGCAATTTTTTCGTTGAGCTTGTCTTTGATGCTGAAGTTGCCGCGAAACATCTCGATATCCGCCTCACCTGCGCCTATCCACAGGCAAGGCGCATCGGTGGAATGGGATAAAATCAGACGGTCCTGCCAGCGCAGGGTGAAACCACTTTCGTTATTTTTCAGGTCAATATTGTGTAGGGTACGCATAAAAACTCCGTCTTTATTATTTAGCCAGGCTATCCAGTAATCCGGCGGCTACGGCAGGCGCTAAGCCCGGCGCCAGCGGCAGGCGCGGGATCACCAGACAGTGCAGCAGATGGTAAATATCCTGCTTGCCGTCCCAGACTTTAGTGGTCACTTTGTTGTTAGTATCCAGCTCTTGCCACCACGAGCCATTCTCGTAGTCCATCAGGTATGTGATGCAGTAATCCCACCATTTCTGATACCAGGCTTCGTACTGCGCCTCGCCGGTCACGGTATAAAGCGCATAGGCCGTACCCATCGCCTCGACAATCGGCCAGCGCACGCGTTCGCGCACGATTGGCTTGCCGTCCCAGCCCACGGAGTAGACAAAACCATCCGCCCCGTCCGGAGCCCAGGCATCACGGATAGTGGCGTGGAACAATCCTTTTGCATCTTCCAGCAGCCACTCTGGCGGGGTTTCAAAGCGGGCTTCCAGCGCGGCGCGCAGGTGCAGCATCAGGCGGCCCCACTCGATCCAGTGCCCCGGCGTACCACCGTAGGCGCGGAAACGGTGGGCAGGATTATCGATGTTGTAATCGCGGATCGGGTTCCAGTGAGTGTCGAAGTGCTCGTTAACGCGGTACTCCCCTTTGCGCGCCACGTCGTGAATAATCACCGAGGCGATGCGCAGGGCGCGGTCGAGCCATTTACGGTCGTGCGTGACGTCATAGACGATCAGGAAGGCCTCAACGGCGTGCATGTTGGCGTTGCCGCCACGGTAATCTTCCGTTTTGCTGAAGGCCTCGTCCCAGGATTCGAGACACATCTGCTCCTGTTCGCTCCAGAAGTAATGCTCAATCACCTCGATGGCGTCGTCCAGCAACGTGCGGGCCTCCGGGTGGCCAGTGGTGACGGCGCTCGCCGCGCCCAGCAGCACGAAGAAATGCTGATAGCCCTGCTTGGAAGCATCCACCACGCCTTCATCGTTTACGCAGGCGTACCAGCCGCCGTGCTGTTTGTCGCGCAGCGGGCCGTTGAGGGCCTTTATGCCGTGCTCAACCAGGGAATACGCGCCGGGACGCCCCATGTTCGCCGCCACCGCGTACACGTGCAGCATGCGGGCGGTGATCCACAGATGGGTACCCATATCGCTGCGCACCTGCCCGTTATTGCCCAGCCAGCCAAAGCCGGTCGGGACAGCGGCGTTTTTGCCGAAATCGAGAATGCGGTCGGTCTCTTGTTCGAGCCAGCGGTTGTGGCTCAGGGTGTTAAACCATTTCATATTCGGGTCCTTTCTCAGCGGCGAGCCATCATTTCGTCAACGATCTCACCCAGACGCTGCAGTTTGGGTACGGAAATATCGCGGAGCATCAGCTCGGTATCCGGCAGGCCAATCACCGAGGACCAGACCGCGCGACCGGCTAAAAAGCCCGACGCACCTGCCTGCATCGCCACGCTCACCGCGCGCGGGAATAACTTATCATCCACGCCGGAGGAGAGGATCACCCACGGCATGCCGATGTTCTCGTTCAGCTTCTGCGAGGCCGTCAATAGCTCCTGCTGCGTGCCCTTACCAAACAGCGGCATCTCCACCTTGTAGAGGTCGGCCCCGCTATCGCCCAGTTCTTTCGCCGCATTGATGATCGCCTGCTCGCGGTCAAACTCGGCCCCACGACGTGGCGGGCGTACCACTGGCTCGATGATGCTGACGAGGCCGTTGCTATGGCATAGATGGTTGAATGCCTTTACCATCTCCAGACGTTGCTGTGGATCTTCATCGCTTCGCCACAGCACCAGCAGCTTTAGCGCTTTGCCACCGTTGCGCTTAACCCTCTGCGCATCAATACTGCGGTCAATAACCACGCTATCCACCGGAATGCCGTTGCCAGGGATGAATTCGTCGGCGGCTACAATCATCGCGCAGCTTTGCGCCACGGCGTGTTGCTCGACCACCTGGCGGTAGCAGAACTGGTTATCCACCAGCACAGCGGAGGCGTAGGGCGAAAGGATCTTTGTTGCATTGACCTTGAAGTCGGTCAGCTGCTGGTCGCTGACTGGTATCGGGGTACCAGCGGCGGCAAACATCAGGCGCATGGCTTCACGCTGATCAACCGCCAGCATGGCGAAGCCGCCGGAAGGACGGGTGATAGCGTTGAGGGTATAGTTCGTCATTCTTCAGTCCTTTTACTGATTTAATGTGTCTGTTTCAGTCCGGCTGTTGCCCGCACATGTTCGAGAAGGGCTGTCCAGTCTTCGCGACCACGCCCTGCAGCACGCGCCTGGTTGTAGACCTCGCGAGAAGCTGCACCGAGCGGTATAGGCACGTGCAGCTGATTGGCTACGTCCAATGCAATACCGAGATCTTTATGGGCGAGATCGATCATAAACGCTGGTGAAAGATCGCCCTTCAGTACCTTGTTTGCCCACGAGGTAGTGAAATGCCCTCTGCCTGCTGGCGTACCGCTCATTACCTTTAGCGCTACGTCAAAGGAGAGGCCCAGCGCCTCGCACAGCACCGCAGCCTCGGCGGAGAGTGCATTAAGAGCAATGCTCATATAGTTGTTGATAAGCTTGACGCGAATGCCCATACCCGGCCCGCCCGCATTAATGAGTTCGTTACCCATCGCCATTAACACCGGCGTGGCACGTTCGACCTGCTGTGGCGTTCCGCCAGCCAACAGCAGCAGCGTGCCTGCCACGGCGTGATCGGAAGTGCGGCCCACCGGGACGTCCATCATGCTGAAGCCACGTTCTGTCATCTCGCCGATAAGCGCATCCGTCTGCAGCGGATGGATAGTCGACATATCAATCACCAGCGCCTCGCGGGATAACTGTTCGCAGACGCCGTTTTCGCCAAATAGCACTGTTCGCACGAGATCGCCGTTCGGCAGCATAGTGATAACGAACTCAGCACCCTTTGCCGCCTCGGCTGGCGTAGCTGCCGCACTTGCGCCCTTATCCACTAGCGCCCGTATCGCCCGGAGATCGACATCAAAAACCTGCAGCGTGTGACCTTGCTTAAGGAGATTTCTCGCCATTGGTGCGCCCATCTGACCTAAACCTATAAATGCTATGACCGGCATATTGCTCTCCTGAGATGAGTGGATGTCGTAATTTGTCAATTAATGACCGTTATTGTTGTCTAATTTTGATCGTATTTGTAATTTATGGTCGAAAAATTGACACATGTCACTTTTTAAACATTTGGTGAAATTAAAATGAGCGCATCAGAAACGCAGAAGGAAACACCATGACTCGAATCGCTTGTGTTGGTATCGCCGTATTAGATCGCATCTGGTATCTCGATGATTTACCGAAGGAAGGAGGTAAATATGTGGCAAATAACTATACGGAAGTGGGCGGCGGCCCGGCGGCGACTGCTGCAGTGGCGGCGGCAAAGTTGGGCGCAAAAGTGGACTTTATTGGCCGAGTGGGTGACGACGACACCGGAACTCGGCTGCTTTCGGAGCTGGAATCCTTGGGAGTAAGTACCCGCTTTACCCGTGTGGTACAGGAGGCACGATCGTCGCAGTCTGCTGTGCTGGTGGATACGGCAGGCGAGCGCATTATCGCCAATTATCCTAGCTCCGATCTGCCGGAAGCAGCGGACTGGCTCAACGCTATCGATTTCTCGCAGTGGGATGTAGTACTGGCAGACGTTCGCTGGCACGACGGGGCGAAGCGAGCATTTACTCTGGCCCGTCAGTACGGGGTAACCACGGTACTGGATGCCGACGTTACGCCGCAAGATATCGCCGATCTCATCGCGCTAAGCGACCATGCTGCCTTTTCTGCGCCCGGTCTGCGGCGCTTAACAAAAGAAGAATCCGCCGCCGTTGCGTTAAAAAAAGCACAAACGCTCACAAATGGACACGTATATGTCACTCAAGGATCTGAAGGCTGCTTCTGGCTGCAGAATGGGCAGCTCTGCCATCAGCCCAGCTTCGCCGTGAACGTGGTCGATACCACTGGCGCGGGCGATGTATTTCATGGCGCGCTGGCGTTAGGGCTAGCGTGGAGTAAGCCTGTAGGGGAAGCCGTACGTTTTGCTAGTGCCGTCGCAGCGCTGAAATGCACGCGCCCCGGTGGCCGAGCGGGGATCCCAGACCACGATCAAACCCGCTCTTTTTTGTCACTTTTTGTATAAAATGCGAGGCGTGATGGTTTTCAGAGGACAACCCATGAGCCTTACCAAAATGACCGGCAATCCAAGACACGATCAGCTGCTGATGCTGATTGCAGATCGTGGTTATATGAACATTGATGAACTGGCGCAGCTGCTGGACGTCTCCACGCAAACCGTGCGTCGCGATATTCGTAAGCTCAGTGAGCAGGGATTGATTACCCGGCATCATGGCGGCGCGGGACGTGCGTCCAGCGTGGTGAATACCGCTTTTGAACAGCGAGAAGTGTCGCTGACGGCCGAGAAACAAGCCATTGCTGAAGCCATCGCCGACTATATTCCCGATGGCTCAACCATATTTATCACTATTGGTACTACCGTTGAGCATGTCGCCCGGGCGCTGCTCAACCATAACCATCTGCGTATTATCACTAATAGCTTGCGAGTGGCACATATCCTGTATAAAAACCCGCATTTTGAAGTCATGGTGCCCGGAGGCACGTTGCGTCCGCATAATGGCGGAATTATCGGGCCTGCTGCGACCACGTTTGTTTCCGGTTTTCGCGCTGATTACCTGGTAACCAGCATAGGCGCAATTGAAAACGACGGTGCAATGCTGGAGTTTGACGTTAATGAAGCCAGCGTGGCCAGAACAATGATGGCTCATGCACGGCATATTCTGCTGGCAGCCGATCATACGAAATATCACGCTTCCGCTGCTGTTGAAATTGGTAATGTCACACAGGCGACAGCGCTCTTTACTGATGCCTTTCCCGCCGCATCATTACTTAATCTGCTTAAAGCGAGCCAGGTTGAAGTTGTACAGATAAACATTGGCGACATGTAATGATGAGGAGATTAGAGACAGCCATAACGGTTTGTTGGCTGTTTCATCGTGCCTAAAAATAGGGTGCTAATAGCTATTTTCAGCACCTGGACAGGGTACATAGTAAAACATCTTTTTTCCCGCTACAGTTAACTCTCCACGGCAAGCAAGGAGAGAAAAATGCTCTATATCTTTGATTTAGGTAACGTGATTGTTGATATCGACTTTAATCGCGTGCTGGGCGCATGGAGCGATCTCAGCCGGGTTCCGCTGGCAACGCTAAAGCAGAGCTTTACGATGGGCGAGGCGTTTCATCGCCACGAGCGGGGCGAACTGTCGGACGAAGATTTTGCGGAAGCGCTGTGTCAGGAGATGTCACTGCCGCTGAGCTATGAGCAGTTCTCCCACGGCTGGCAGGCGGTATTTGTCGGCCTGCGCCCGGAGATGATCGCTATCATGCACAAGCTGCGTACGCAGGGACATCGCGTAGTGGTGCTCTCCAATACCAACCGCCTGCATACCACCTTCTGGCCGGAACAATACCCGGAGATTCGCGCCGCAGCAGATAAGATCTACCTCTCGCAGGAGATGGGAATGCGTAAGCCCGAGGCGCGTATCTACCAGGCGCTGTTACAGGAAGAGGGTTTCTCGGCCGAGGATGCGGTCTTTTTTGACGATAACGCCGATAATATTGAGGGGGCGAACCAGCTGGGGATTACCTCTATCCTTGTTACCGATAAAGCTACCGTACCGACCTATTTTGCGAAGCAGTTATGTTAAAAACCGTTCATCATAAAGCCAGCCACCATACCCGCCCGCTGCGGGCGTGGCTCCGGCTGCTTTGGCAGCGCATCGACGAAGATAATATGACGACGCTGGCGGGGAATCTCGCCTACGTCTCGCTGCTCTCATTAGTGCCGCTGGTGGCGGTGATCTTTGCGCTTTTTGCTGCCTTTCCGATGTTTAACGACGTCAGTATGCAGCTGCGGCACTTTGTTTTTGCCAATTTCCTGCCGTCGACCGGCGATATTATCCAGCGCTACATTGAGCAGTTTGTTGCCAACTCCAGCAAAATGACGGCGGTAGGGGCGTGCGGCCTGATCGTCACAGCGCTACTGCTGATGTATGCCATTGATAGCGCGCTGAATACCATCTGGCGCAGCAAGCGGGCGCGGCCAAAGGTCTACTCGTTTGCGGTCTACTGGATGATCCTTACTCTGGGGCCGCTGCTGGCGGGGGCAAGCCTGGCCATTAGCTCCTATCTGCTCTCGCTGCGCTGGGCGACCGATTTGAATAGCGTGATCGATCATATCCTGCGTGTCTTTCCGCTGATCCTCTCGTGGCTCTCGTTCTGGTTGCTCTATAGCATCGTGCCGACGACACGCGTCCCCAACCGTGATGCCGTCGTCGGCGCACTGGTGGCGGCGCTGCTTTTTGAGCTGGGAAAAAAGGCGTTCGCGCTCTATATCACCATGTTTCCCTCCTACCAGCTCATCTACGGCGTGCTGGCGGTGGTGCCGATCCTCTTTGTCTGGGTCTACTGGACCTGGTGTATCGTCTTGCTTGGCGCTGAAATAACTGTCACTCTCGGAGAGTACCGCAAACTCAAATTAGCCGCAGAGCAAGAGACATTAGACCAACCATGATTGCATTAATTCAGCGTGTTTCCCGTGCCAGCGTAACCGTGGAAGGTAACGTGACGGGTGAAATTGGCCCAGGACTTTTGGTTCTGTTAGGTGTCGAAAAAGAGGACGATGAGCAAAAAGCGAATCGTCTTTGCGAACGGGTATTAGGCTACCGTATCTTCAGCGATGCTGACGGCAAGATGAACCTCAACGTTCAGCAGGCCGGCGGCAACGTGCTGGTGGTATCGCAGTTTACGCTGGCGGCGGATACCGAGCGCGGCATGCGTCCAAGTTTCTCTCGGGGTGCTGCGCCGGAGCGCGCCGAAGCGCTGTATGACTATTTTGTCGAGCGCTGCCGCCAGCAGGAGATCGTTACGCAAACCGGGCAGTTCGCTGCCGATATGCAGGTTTCGCTAGTCAACGACGGTCCGGTTACCTTCTGGCTGCAAGTATGAGCCAGCAGCTAGCCTGGCCCCAGGTCACAAGAGAGAGTGCTGCTATGTATCATCTTCGCGTACCGCAAACCGAAGCAGAGTTAGAGCGCTACTACGCGTTTCGTTGGGAAATGCTGCGTAAGCCCCTCCATCAGCCGCGCGGCTCCGAGCGCGATGCCTGGGATGCGATGGCGCATCATCAGATGGTACTGGATGAAGAGGGCCAGCTGGTTGCCGTCGGGCGGCTCTATATTAACGCTGATAACGAAGGCTCGATTCGCTTTATGGCCGTGCACCCCGAGGTGCAGGATAAAGGGCTGGGTACGCTGATGGCGATGACCCTGGAGTCGGTCGCGCGTCAGGAGGGGGTTAAGCGGGTCACCTGTAGCGCTCGTGAGGATGCCGTAGAGTTTTTTGCCAAGCTTGGGTTTGTCAACGAAGGCGAGATCACCGCGCCGCAAACCACGCCGCTGCGCCACTTTCTAATGATGAAGCCCATCGCCACGCTGGACGATATTCTCCATCGCGGCGACTGGTGCGGGCAGCTACAGCAGGCCTGGTATCAGCATATTCCGCTCAGTGAAAAGATGGGCGTGCGTATCCAGCAGTATACCGGGCAGAAATTTATCACCACCATGCCGGAGACAGGCAACCAGAATCCGCACCATACGCTGTTTGCCGGCAGCCTCTTCTCGCTTGCCACGCTCACCGGCTGGGGGCTGATCTGGCTGATGCTGCGGGAGCGCCACCTCGGCGGCACCATTATTCTCGCTGACGCCCATATCCGCTATAGCCATCCCATCACCGGGCGACCCAGCGCGATTGCCGACCTGGGCTCCCTTAGCGGCGATCTCGACCGCCTGGCGCGCGGTCGTAAAGCCCGCGTGCAGCTGCAGGTTGAGCTGTTCGGCAACGACGTCGCCGGGGCTATCTTTGAAGGTATCTTTATCGTGCTGCCAGCGAAACCCTTCGGTTCGTATGAAGAGGGTGGCAACGAGGAGGAGTAGCGGGCTGGCTCCATGTTGCTGGAGACGGCTCGCAAAACGACGAGAAGAAAACAAACATCACTTTATCTCCGCATCATCAGACGGTATTTTTGGCTGCAAATTGACCAAGGATGATATACTGGAGCGATATATGAGTATGGTTACGGGTATAGATATGGGCAGAATACTACTCGACCTGTCGGATGACGTGATTAAGCAACTTGACGATCTCAAGCAGCAGCGCAATCTTCCTCGAGCTGAGCTACTGCGCGAAGCCGTTGAGCAATATCTGGAAAGGCAGAATCAAGCCGAAACCGCTATTGCCAACGCGCTAGGGCTTTGGCAAGGCTGCGATGAAGATGGCCTTGAATATGAAAGGAAACTGCGCGAGGAGTGGTAGTTATGAAGCGTCCAGCCCTTTTCGATACAAATATCTTAATCGATCTGTTTAGCGGACATCGTCAGGCAATACAGGTGCTCGATGACTACTCCTCACAACGTGCTATTAGCCTTATCACATGGATGGAGATCATGGTCGGTGCAAAAAAATATCATCAAGAGCACCGAACCCGAATCGCTCTGAAGGCATTTGAGGTGATTGATATTTCACGTGATATAGCAGAAAGCAGCGTAATGCTAAGGCAGAAATATAAAATGAAGCTTCCGGACGCGATTATTCTGGCTACGGCGCAGGAGCATCGACGTGAGCTTTTGACGCGTAATACCAAGGATTTTGCGGGTATTCCAGGCGTAGTAACACCTTACCAATTGTAGGCCGGGCAAGCGTAGTGCCGCCCGGCAGTGTTACAGAGGATTACTCCCCTTCACCCGGGAACAGGAACGGGTTGATAGAGCTGCGGGCGAAGCCCTCCTGCTCCATGCGGGCATCCAGCACCAGCGACGCCAGGTCATCGGCTACCGGCTCCACGTTCGGGTCTTTTTCCTGATACAAAATCTTCAGGTAGGTACCGCAGTCGCCGCAGCTCTCTGCTTTGACCGAAGCCTGCTCGTTGTCCAGCGACCAGTAGTGCAGATCGCGGGTTTGCTCGCAGTTGCTGCACTTCACGCGCACCACGTGCCACTCGGTTTCACACAGGTTGCAGTGCAGATAGCGCAGCCCCTGAGAGGTACCAATCTGCACGATGCTGGAGACCGGCATCGAGCCGCAGACCGGACAGAACTGACGCTGCTCACCGTACTCGGCGCGGGCCTTACCCGGGATCAGGCTGGCCATCTGCGCCCAGTAGAGCGACAGCGCCGCCCAGATGAACGGCGATTTATCGCTGCTCACCGCCGCGAAGTTGCTGGCGAACAGGGCGCTCGCCATCTCTTCCAGCTCCTGCGTCGAGGCTTTCTCCAGATTCTCAATCACCGCCAGCGCCTGGCCGCTCATCTCTGGTTTCAGCTCGGCAATCAGAGAGTGCAGCAGCTTATGCCAGTGGGTGTCGCGTGGCAGGACGTGAATATCCAGCGGCGGCTTGCCCTGTTCGGCAGCCTCTTTGATGCGTGCGGTCAAATCCATCGTTAATGGATGATCGTACAGCACCACCTCCTGGGCATGGGCCACCAGCGCGGCGAAGCGCAGATAGTCACCCAGCGGGTTGCTCTCAGCAAGCGTGCGCAGGCGTTCTGCCCGACGGTTGTAGAGATTTTTCAGCCTGGGAAACAGTAACGGCGGAATGGCTTCCGCCGCACGTTTCTCGCCTTTCTCCAACGCATCTTGCGGGATTATGCGAATACTCATTCAGCCTCTTTTTCCGATTTGCTCCGGACTTCACGATACCAGCGCGGGTGATGTCGCTCCGCCCAGGTTTTCGTTACCCATCCTTCTACCATGGCGGTAATCGTGCCTTTTACCCAGAGGGCGGCGTAGATATGCACCATAATAACCACAATTAGCCCGACTGCGGCAAATGAATGCAGCATGATTGCCAGGCGGATGGTTGGGATGGAGAAGTAAGGCGCGAGCCACGGACGCCACATGATAATCCCACTGACCAGCAGCAGCACCAGCAGAATAATCGCTGCCCAGAAGACACACTTCTGACCAAAGTTATAGCGCCCGGTGTCGCCGACCTCTTCGTTGACGATGATTTTCTGGATGTTTTTCGCCCAGAAGATATCGTCCCGGTTGATCAGGTTGTGGTGCCAGTAGCGGAAAAACATGATGATAAACGAGGCAAACATCACCACCCCAACGAAGGGGTGGAGGATCCGCGCCAGCTGCGGCGTGCCGAGGATATTCATCAACCAGTTAAAGGAGGGGAAGAAAAACCCCAGCCCGCTCACCGACGCCAGCACGAAGCAGAAGGCAGTGACCCAGTGGTTGATGCGTTCCGGCGCGGTGTAGCGCACGATGGTGTCACGTTTTCTCATTTGCGCACCTCATCATCTTTTTTGTCGTGAAGGTTGTCTTCATCATCGTCAGCGCGGTTTGGACCGACGCCCACGTAGTGGAAGACGCTGGCGGCAAAGGTCGCCGCAAAGCCGACGGCGGCGAGCGGTTTCCAGATACCTTTCCAGAACTTCACGGTGGCGCTGATTTCCGGGTTTTCCGGCAGGCCGTGATAGAGATTCGGCTTGTCGGCGTGGTGCAGCACGTACATCACGTGCGTACCGCCAACGCCTGCCGGATCGTACAGGCCTGCGTTATCGTAACCACGGGTTTTCAGCTCCGCGACGCGATTGCCCGCCAGCGCTTTCATATCCTCTTTGGAACCAAAGTGGATAGCGCCAGTTGGACAGGTCTTCACGCAGGCTGGCTCCTGGCCGACGGTCACGCGATCCACGCACAGGGTGCATTTGTAGACGCGGTTATCTTCCGGGTTCAGGCGCGGTACGTCGAACGGACAGCCCGCGATGCAGTAGCCGCAGCCGATGCACTGCTCAGACTGGAAGTCGACGATGCCGTTAGCGTACTGAATGATCGCCCCTTCAGACGGGCAGGCCTTCAGACAGCCAGGATCGGCACAGTGCATGCAGCCATCCTTACGGATCAGCCACTCCAGTTTGTCGTTCTGTTCGACTTCCGAGAAGCGCATCACCGTCCAGGATTTGGCTGTCAGATCCGCCGGGTTATCATAGACCCCGACGTTATGACCCACTTCGTCACGGAGGTCGTTCCACTCTGAGCAGGCCACCTGACAGGCTTTACAGCCGATGCAGGTGGTCACGTCGATAAGCTTCGCTACTTCGAGCTGGTGATCCCGCGCCTGAGGCGCGGGGGTAAAGCTGTTAGTCGCGGAACGACGAATAATGTCTTGCGATTGATAAGCCATAGGTCGTCTCCGTTACACCTTTTCCACGTTCACGAGGAACGCCTTAAACTCCGGCGTCTGCGTGTTCGCATCACCAACAACCGGCGTCAGCGTATTGGCAATAAAGCCCTTCTTCGCCACGCCTTCATAACCCCAGTGGATAGGTATCCCGATGGTATCGACTTCCTGGCCGTGCACGTTCAGGGTGCGAATACGCTTGGTCACCACCGCTTTGGCCTTGATATAGCCGCGATTGGAGGAGACTTTCACCGTATCGCCCTGGACGATGCCCAGCTTGCCCGCCAGCTTCTCGCCAATCTCCACAAACTGCTCCGGCTGCGCAATCGAATTCAACAGCGCGTGCTTGGTCCAGTAGTGGAAGTGCTCGGTCAGGCGGTAAGTGGTGCCGACGTACGGGAACTTATCCGCTTTACCCATCGCGTCCATATCATCTTTGAACACGCGGGCGGCCGGGTTAGAGATCACTTTCGGATGCAGCGGGTTGGTACCCAGCGGCGTCTCAAACGGCTCGTAGTGCTCCGGGAACGGCCCTTCCGCCATCTTATCGATGGCGAACAGACGTCCGACGCCCTCCTGCAGCATGATAAACGGCCCAACGTTGCTGCCCGGAGGCGCGGTGTTGTAGTCCGGAATATCCGCGCCCACCCATTTACCATTGGCATAGGAGAGCAGCTGACGTTTCGGATCCCACGGTTTACCCTGCGGATCTGCCGAGGCGCGGTTATAGAGAATGCGGCGGTTCAACGGCCACGACCATGCCCAGCCGAGGGTATTTCCCAGCCCTGACGGGTCGGCGTTGTCACGGCGCGCCATCTGGTTACCGTCCGGCGTCCAGCTACCGGCAAAGATCCAGCAGCCGCTCGAGGTGGTACCGTCGTCACGCAGATGAGCAAAGGAGGAGAGCTGATCGCCCTTCTTCGCCAGCACCTTGCCGCTTACCGGGTCGATGATATCTTCCAGCGCTTTGCCGTTGCTCTCCATCGCCACTTCCTGCGGGGAAGGGTTCTCTGGCGTGGTGTAGTTCCAGGACATGTTCAGAACCTGTTCCGGGTTCGCTCCGCCCTCTGCCGCATACATCTTACGCAGGCGCAGGAAGATACCCGCCAGGATCTCACCGTCGTTCAGCGCTTCGCCCGGGGCGTCCTGACCCTTCCAGTGCCACTGCAGCCAGCGGCCAGAGTTGACGATGGAGCCGTCCTCTTCCGCGAAGCAGGTTGAGGGCAGACGGAACACTTCGGTCTGGATTTTCGAGGAATCAACGTCGTTCTGCTCGCCGTGGTTCTGCCAGAAGGTCGAGGTCTCGGTATTGAGCGGATCGATGGTGACCAGGAACTTCAGCTTCGACAGCGACGAGACAACCTTGTTTTTGTTCGGGAACGATGCCACCGGGTTAAAGCCCTGGCAGATGTAGCCCGTCACCTCGTTTTTCGCCATCATGTCGAAATACTGCAGGACGTCGTAGCCTTTATCCCACTTCGGCAGCCAGTCAAAGCCCCAGCTGTTCTCTGCCGTTGCCTTATCGCCGTAGAAGGCTTTCATCATCGAGACGAAGAATTTCGGGTAGTTGCCCCAGTAGTTAACCTGGTTTTCCAGCAGCGGCTTGGTGGTATTGCCGGCAAGATAGGTCTCCAGATCGTTCTGCTTATCGTTCGGCAGCGTCATGTAGCCCGGCAGGCTCTGCGTCAGCAGGCCCAGATCGGTCAGACCCTGAATGTTGGAGTGGCCGCGCAGGGCGTTAACGCCGCCGCCTGCCATCCCCATATTACCGAGCAGCAGCTGGATCATCGCCATTGTACGAATGTTCTGCGCGCCTACCGAGTGCTGCGTCCAGCCGAGTGCGTAGAGGAACGACGCGGTCTTATCATGGGCGCTGGTTTCGGCAATGTACTCGCAGACCTTCAGGAAGTCGGCTTTTGGCGTACCGCAGATGTTTTCTACAACCTCAGGCGTATAGCGAGCCAGATGCTTTTTCAGCAGGTTCCATACGCAGCGAGGATGCGTCAACGTCATGTCACGTTTTGCAAAGCCGTTTTCATCCAGCTCATAGTTCCAGCTGGCTTTGTCATATTTGCGCTTATCCGGGTCATAGCCGGTAAACAGACCGTCATCAAAGCCGAAATCTTCCCGCACGATCAGGCTGGCGTTGGTATAGGCTTCGGTATATTCACGGTTATATTTTTCGTTGTTCAACAGGTACAGCATGACGCCTGACAGGAAAGCGATGTCAGTACCGGAGCGAATAGGCGCATAGAAATCCGCGACCGAGGCGGTTCGCGTAAAGCGCGGATCGACGACAATCAGCTTCGCGCCATTGTGAATTTTGGCTTCCATCGCCCAGCGGAAACCCACCGGATGCGCTTCTGCCGCATTCCCACCCATCACCACGATGAGGTTGGCGTTCTTCATGTCGACCCAGTGGTTGGTCATCGCACCGCGACCAAATGTTGGAGCAAGACTTGCTACCGTTGGTCCGTGTCAGACACGCGCCTGGTTGTCGACGGCTAACATGCCGAGTGCGCGGGTAAATTTCTGGGATAAATAGCCGGTTTCATTGCTGGCCGCGGAGGCGCACAGCATACCGGTAGAGAGCCAGCGGTTAACGGTCACGCCCTGCTCATTCTGCGCGATATAGTTTGCGTCGCGGTCCTCTTTCATCAGTTTGGCGATGCGATCAAACGCCTCATCCCAACTGATACGCTGCCACTTATCAGAACCTGGCGCGCGGTATTCCGGATATTTCAGACGGCTTTCGGAGTGGATAAAGTCCACCAGGCCGGCCCCTTTTGGACACAGCGCACCGCGGTTCACCGGGTGATCCGGATCCCCTTCGATATGGAAGATGGATGATTTGGCATTTTTTGCACCGTCGCCAAGGCTATACATTAATAGCCCGCAGCCAACGGAGCAGTACGTACAGGTGTTACGTGTTTCGCGGGTGCGCAGCAGCTTATACTGCCGTGTTTCCGCCAGCGCGACGCTGGGTGCAAAGCCCAGTGCGGCTGCCGTTGTACCTGCCATACCGCCAGCACAGATCTTAAAGAACTGTCTTCTGCTGACCTGCATGGGGTCGCTCCTTACTTTTTTTATTTTATCGACATTGTCTCGAATGGTGATCTCGAGTCTTAACGCTTTGCGGGCATGGCCGTAAAGGTTCAGAATAGGATGGTCCTCCTCGCTCTGGAGGAATTGCCGCCAGAATACCACAATGTCGCCAGGCCTGTTCCCATTCAGTTAACAAAAAGTGAACAATAAAATGCTCTCTACTCCTAAAAAGTCGACCGATATCACGGGGTGTCGCCAGGCGATGCTCTGGAAGCGTGATGATCTACAGCATCCTCAGCCGGATAGCCTGGCGGAAGAGGTGCCCGTCGCGCTGGTCTATAACGGGATTTCACACGTGGTGATGATGGCCTCGCCGAAGGATCTCAGCGAGTTCGCCATTGGGTTTTCTCTTTCAGAAGGCATTATCGACGCCCCGACAGAGATCTACGGGATGGACGTTGTGCCCTCCTGTAATGGCCTGGAGGTGCAGATTGAGCTCTCCAGCCGCCGCTTTATGGGACTGAAAGAGCGCCGTCGGGCGCTGGCGGGACGTACCGGCTGTGGCGTCTGTGGCGTGGAGCAGCTTAACGATATTGGCAAGCCGGTCACCCCGCTGCCTTTTACCCAGACGTTTGATCTGACAAACCTGGACCGGGCGCTGCGCCAGCTGAGCAGCGTGCAGCCGGTCGGCCAGCTCACCGGCTGCACCCATGCCGCAGCGTGGATCGCGTCCGATGGCGAACTGATCGGCGGGCACGAGGACGTTGGCAGGCACGTGGCGCTGGATAAGCTGTTGGGCCATCGCGCCCGGGAAGGCGCAGACTGGCAGCAGGGCGCGGCGCTGGTCTCCAGCCGGGCAAGCTATGAGATGGTACAGAAGTCGGCCATGTGTGGCGTGGAAATTCTGTTTTCGGTATCGGCGGCAACGACGCTGGCGGTCGAGGTTGCCGAGCGCTGCAACCTGACGCTGGTGGGCTTTTGCAAGCCGGGAAGGGCGACGATCTATACCCATCCCCAACGTTTGGTGGGTGCATAAAATTTATTCAAAAATTTTGAATGTACTCAGCAAATACCTTTACTTTTAGTTGGTGATTAATAGGTCTACTATTTATCACATCAAGGCGACACGCCTTATACAAACAACTTAATCAAAGGGTAACCATCATGAAAAACATCAAAACTTTTGTTGCAGTTATCGCTCTTGCCGCTTCCTTCGGTTCTTTTGCTGCCCAGTCAGTCTCCGCGACTGACACCACGCTCTCCGGTGCGGAAGCGAAAATCGCCGCTCAGGCCGAGCAGGCTGGTGCCTCATCTTACAAAATTACCCAGGCTTACTCAGGCAACTATGTACACATGACCGCTGAGCTGACTAAATAACATCTCCATTGTCGAAAGAGCGCCTACGGGCGCTTTTTTTATGCTATTCCCACCAACCGCAGCAGCGCAGTCACTACCGCCGCTGCCACGATCACCACAATTAACGGCATCTTGCGCCAGGCCAGGAATAGGGCAAAGGCGACGCCGATCACCCGCGCCATACCGGCAAAATGATCCCCTTCGTAAAAGGTGGTGGCCAGCGCCACGGAAAACAGCAGCACGGTGGCCGCATCGGAAAGCAGTGCCTGCGAACGCTCAGAGAGGGCCAGTCGGCTACCGAGTTTGGCGCCGCCGAGGCGCATTAAATAAGTTCCTGCGGACAACAGGACGATGCCGAGAATAAATACCGTCATGTTTTCCACTATTTTTTCCTTGCGGCCAGGCCGAGCAGAGAGAGCAGGACCGGTAAACCTACCGGTGCAAAAGGAACGGCGGCCAGTGACAGCACCGCGCCGCTGCAGGCGCGGATAAGCGTGGTGCGATTTTTAAACGCAGGCACCACTAACGCCAGCAAAATAGCCGGAAAGACCGCATCCAGACCGATGGTCTCCGGATCGGGCAGCAGTTTACCTACGATGGCGCCAAGCAGCGCGCCGAGCGGCCAGATAATCGCTACCCCCAGGCCGCACAGCCAGTAGGCCGCTTTACGCTGTTCAGGCGTCTTTTGCGACAGGCCAAACACCACGCTTTCGTCATTCATAATGTGGCAGCCGAGCAGGCTGGCGCCGCGCTTGCCGACCAGCTCGCGCACCGTCACGCCAAACGGCACATGACGGGCGTTAACCAATAGCCCAGCGGCCGCCGCCGCCAGCGGATTACCGCCGCTGGCAACAATACCGATAAACATAAACTCCGAGGCGCCCGCCAGCACGGTGATGGAGAGCACAAAAGGTACCCAGATCGGGAAGCCATACGCCATTGCCAGCGAGCCATAGGACATCCCGACAATACCCACTGCCAGGCAGACCAGAACAATCGCCTTTATCGTGTCGCCTTTCAGGCAAGAGAGATGATGTTTCATACTGTTTTAGCCGTATTGGTTTAGCCATATCGAACGAATATCCATTATAATGAACGCATCAAGATCGTTTTACAAGATGAACGATTCGTTCGATTTATAGAGCAAGGGCCGTTATATGACGCAGCCAATTAGCGTGATCGCTAAAAGTTTAGTGCGAGAACGCCTGCGAACCGGACTTTCACTGGCGGAAATTGCCCGCCGGGCCGGGATCGCTAAATCCACGCTCTCTCAGCTAGAGTCTGGCAACGGCAACCCCAGCCTGGAGACGCTCTGGTCGCTGTGCGTGGCGCTGGATATTCCTTTCGCCCGTCTGCTGGAGCCGCAGCAGCCCGCTACGCAGGTGATCCGCCGGGGAGAGGGAACAAAGGTCATTGCTGGCCAGGCGAATTATGAAGCAATTTTACTGGCCGCCTGTCCACCAGGGGCGCGGCGTGATATCTATCTACTGCTGACCCAGCCGGGTGCAGACCGCATCTCCCAGCCTCATCCGCCGGGATCGGTGGAGCACATCATTGTAACCCAGGGTCGGGCGCTCGTGGGGCTGACCGATGCGCCGGAAGAGCTAGGGGAAGGGGATTACATCTGCTATCCCGCCGATCGGCCGCATATCTTTAAAGCGCTTGAGCCGGATACGCATGCGCTTCTGGTTGCGGAACAAAATTAAACAGTAAGACACGGAAAAACATGTCGCTTAAAGCCATTGCCAAAGAACTGGGGCTGTCCGTTACCACCGTTAGCCGTGCGCTCAACGGGTATGATGATGTCTCCAAAGAGACGCGCGCCCGGGTTGAAGCGGAAGCACAGCGCCGTGGCTATCGTCCGAATACCTTTGCCCGCCGTCTGAAGATGGGCAAAATCGACGCCGTTGGGCTGGTTTTCCCGGTGCATCCCGTTCCGCTCAATAACAGCGTATTTATGGAGATGGTGGGCGAAATTAGCCACGAGCTTGCGCGGCATGAGATTGATTTGCTGCTCATTGCCGACGACGATCTGGCCGATAAGCACAGCTATATGCGCATGGTGCAAAGCCGCCGCGTGGATGCGCTGATCGTTGCCCATACGCTCGATCGCGATCCGCGTCTTGAGCAGCTCCAGACTATCGGTTTCCCTTTCCTGGCGCTGGGCCGCAGCCAGCTGCCGCAGCCGTATGCATGGTTTGACTTCGACAACTACGCCGGGATGTATCACGCCACACGCTGGCTGATTGATAAGGGCCATCAGCGTATTGCCCTGCTGGGCGAGAGTAATACCCAGGCTTTTATCACCCAACGCCGCCAGGGCTACCTTGATGCTTTGGCCGAGGCGGGGCTGTCCAGCGAATGGCTGCGCACCATGCCGCCTTCACGGCGCGCGGGCTATACCACCACTCAGGAGCTGCTCTCGCTGGCCTCACCGCCTACGGCCATCCTGACCGACTGCAACACCCACGGCGATGGGGTGGCGATGGCGCTGTCCCAGCTTGGCCGATTAACCGGTGATAACGCCGTTTCGCTGGTAGTGTACGACGGTCTGCCGCAGGACAGCATCGTGGATGTCGACGTGGCGGCGGTGATCCAGGCTACCCGTCAGGGGGTCGGCAAACAGATCGCCGAGATGGTGCTGCGGTTAATTAACGGCGAGGATATCGCCAGGCTTCAGGTACTGTGGCAGCCTGGCTTTTCTGCCGGACAGACGGCGTAAATCTCCTGAAACTCTAAACCGGATCACAAAACCGAAACGTTTTGGTTTGTATCCGAAACGTTTCGGATCAACACTCAAGACATCCCGACGACAGGAGATGTCTGATGCAAGATTCGATTTTACGACTGGAAAGCAAAACGGTGGACGTGGTGCTAAAAACTCATCCGTTTGCCGAAATTCTTTACTGGGGCCCGCATCTTAACCACTTTTCGCTGCAGGATGCAGAGAGTTTGTCGCGCCCGGTCGCCAACGGCAGGCTGGATGTGGACTCACCGGTAACCCTGATGGCCGAGCTGGGCCACGGTCTGTTTGGGACACCGGGGATTGAAGGCCATCGTGAGGGCATGGATAGCTCACCGCTCTTCAAAACCGTTGGTGTTACACAGCAGGGGCAAACCTTGACGGTGACCGCTGAAGATACGCATGCCGGTCTGCGTCTGACTAGCGAACTTGCTCTCGACGATAGCGGCGTGCTGGTGGTGCATCACGGTTTAACCAACCTTCGCGCGCAGCCGTGGCAGGTCGACCGTCTTGCCGTCACGCTGCCGATTGCCGAGCGCGCCGGAGAGGTAATGGCCTTTCACGGGCGCTGGATCCGCGAATTCCAGCCGCATCGTGTGAAGCTCGAGCACGACAGCTTCGTGATCGAAAACCGCCGCGGTCGCACCTCCCATGAACACTTCCCGGCGCTGATTAGCGGCACTCAGGCATTCAGCGAGATGCACGGCGACGTGTGGGGCGTACATCTTGGCTGGAGCGGCAACCATCGTCTGCGGGCCGAAGCCAAAACCGACGGCCGCCGCTATCTGCAGGCCGAAGCGCTCTACCTGCCGGGAGAGATGGCCATCGCCGAAGGAGAAACCCTGTGGACACCGCGTCTGTATGCCAGCTACTCCGCAAACGGGCTGAACGGCATGAGCCAGCAGTTCCACCACTATCTGCGGGACAACGTTATCCGCTTCCCGGAAAATAAGCCGCGTCCGGTTCACCTCAATACCTGGGAAGGGATCTATTTCAACCACGATCCGCACTACATTATGCAGATGGCGGACGAAGCGGCAGCCCTGGGCGTGGAGCGATTTATTATCGACGACGGCTGGTTTAAAGGGCGCAACGACGATCACGCTGCGTTAGGAGACTGGTATCTTGACGAGGAAAAGTACCCCAATGGCCTGATGCCGGTAATTAACCACGTTAAAAACCTCGGCATGGAGTTCGGTATCTGGGTGGAGCCGGAGATGATCAACCCGGACTCCGATCTCTACCGGGCGCACCCGGACTGGGTGCTGGCGATGCCGGGATACGCACAGCCAACGGGCCGCCATCAGTACGTCCTTAACCTGAATATTGCAGAAGCGTTCGAGTATCTGCTTGAACGCATGAGCTGGCTGCTGGGTGAGCATCCGGTGGACTACGTGAAGTGGGACATGAACCGGGAGCTGGTGCAGCCTGGACACAACGGCAAGGCCGCCGCCGATGCGCAGACGCGTCAGTTCTACCGTCTGCTCGATCTCCTTGGCGAACGTTTCCCGCATATTGAGTTTGAATCCTGCTCCTCGGGCGGAGGACGCATTGACTATGAGGTGCTGACCCGCAGCCATCGCTTCTGGGCATCTGACAACAACGACGCGCTGGAGCGCAATACTATTCAGCGCGGGATGAGCTACTTCTTCCCGCCGGAGGTGATGGGCGCGCATATCGGTCATCATAAATGTCACGCCACCTTCCGTCAGCACAGCATTGCGTTCCGTGGTCTTACCGCGCTGTTCGGCCATATGGGGCTGGAGCTGGATCCGCTCAGCGTCGACGAGCAGGAGCGTGAAGGCTACCGGCATTACGCCGCGCTGCATAAACAGTGGCGCGAGGTGATCCACACCGGTACCCAATGGCGTGTGGATATGCCGGATGCCACCACCCTTGCGCAGGGGATCGTGAGCCAGGATCGAGGCCAGGGCTTATTTATCGTCAGCCAGCTGGCGATGCCGGATTATACCCTGATGATGCCACTGCGCATGCCGGGACTGGAGGCGGGCGCGCAGTACCGTATCACGCTGCTCGACCATCCCAATATTCGCTTAACCGGCGAGGGTGGACACACCATGCGCAAGCTACCTGCGTGGATGGAAGCCCCGCAGACGGTAAGCGGCGAGTGGTTAATGCAGGCGGGAATTGCACTGCCGATTCTGGATCCGGAAAGCGCCATCCTGATTGGTGTAGAACGGGTGTAATCGTGATGGGCCGGCTTCCCGGCCCACAGCTGAGGATAATAATAATGAGCACAACGGCCTGTACCCACAAAGACAACCCTAACTTCTGGATCTTCGGATTGTTTTTCTTTTTCTACTTCTTCATTATGGCCACCTGCTTTCCGTTCCTGCCGATCTGGCTGTCGGATGTCATCGGCCTGAATAAAACCCATACCGGGATCGTCTTCTCCTGCATCTCGCTCTCCGCCATCGCCTTTCAGCCCGTGCTGGGCGTGATTTCGGACAAGTTGGGGCTAAAAAAACACATGCTGTGGATCATCTCGGTGCTGCTGTTTTTATTCGCACCGTTTTTCCTCTACGTTTTCGCCCCGCTATTGAAAACCAACATCTGGCTGGGGGCACTAAGCGGCGGTCTGTATATCGGCTTTGTTTTCTCAGCGGGCTCGGGGGCCATCGAAGCCTATGTTGAGCGCGTAAGCCGCAACAGCTATTTCGAATATGGCAAGGCACGTATGTTTGGCTGCCTGGGCTGGGGACTCTGCGCCTCTACGGGCGGGATCCTGTTCGGTATCGACCCGTCATATGTGTTCTGGATGGGCTCGGCGGCGGCGCTGTTGCTGATGCTGCTGCTGATTATCGCCAAACCAAAACCCAACCAGACGGCAGAGGTGATGAACGCGCTCGGGGCCAACCAGCCGCAAATCACGGCGAAAACGGTATTTAACCTCTTCCGCCAGCGCAAAATGTGGCTGTTTATTCTCTACGTGGTGGGCGTTGCCTGCGTCTATGACGTGTTTGACCAGCAGTTTGCCACCTTCTTCAAATCCTTCTTCGCCACGCCCCAGGAGGGTACCCGCGCCTTCGGCTTTGCCACCACGGCCGGAGAGATCTGCAACGCCATCATCATGTTCTGCTCGCCGTGGATCATTAACCGCATCGGCGCAAAAAACACGCTGCTGATTGCCGGGCTGATTATGGCGACGCGCATTATCGGCTCGTCGTTCGCCACCACGGTGGTAGAGGTGGTGGCCCTGAAGATGCTGCATGCGCTGGAGGTGCCGTTCCTGCTGGTGGGGGCCTTTAAGTACATCACTGGCGTATTTGATACCCGTCTGTCTGCCACCATCTACCTGATTGGCTTCCAGTTTGCTAAGCAGTCGGCGGCGATATTCCTCTCTGCCTTTGCCGGGAATATGTATGACCGGATCGGCTTCCAGGATACCTACCTGATGCTGGGCTGCTTTGTGCTGGCGATTACGGTGGTATCGGCGTTTACGCTCAGCGGCAGGCAGCAGGGCGTTACGCCGGGCAACACGGTGAAAGTAAATTAAGGTGATAACGCTGCCGTCCCGGCGGCAGCGTACAATCTATCACTCCAGGTAGAACACCTCTTGTAGCTCGGCGCTGACCGGGCTGTTATCTGCGTTGGCGGGCATCACGTCGCGCATATGCTGCCACCAGCGCTGGCAGACGTCGGTATTGGCGACCGCGTTCCAGCGCTCCTCGGACTCGATCTCCACGGTGGCAAACAGCAGATTACGTGCCTTATCGAGATAGATAGCGTAATGATGCGCACCGTGATCCTTCAGCACCGCCTCCAGCTCGGGCCAGATAGGATTGTGGCGACGCTCGTACTCTTCGTGCGCGTTAGCGTTGACCTGCATGACAAACGCTTTACGGATCATAATGCCTCCAGATAGAGCTCACGCACCTCGTCGCGGCTGGCCGTGCGCGGGTTACAGGGCGCGCACGGATCGGCCAGCGCCTTATCCAGCCAGCCTTCGATATCCTCTTTCGTCACACCAAGCTGGCTAAAACCGGAGGGAATACCTACGCGGGTGCTGAGGGCGCGAATAGCGTTAATGGCTTCCATGCTGGCGGCCTCGTCGCTCATGCCGCGAGTATCGACCCCCATCGCCTGGGCGATACGGGCAAAGCGCGCCACCGCATTCGGACGATTAAAATTCTCGATAATCGGCAGCAGGATAGCGTTGCAGACGCCGTGAGGCAGGTTATGCGTCGCTCCCGGCTGATGCGCCAGAGCGTGTACCAGGCCCAGCCCGGCGCTGTTAAAGGCCATCCCCGCCAGATACTGGCCGAAGGCCATCTGCTCCCGAGCTTCGATGTTTTGTCCATCGTCGACCGCCTTCGGCAGCCAGAGGTTGATCAGGCGAATCGCCTCCAGCGCATTGGCGTCCGTTAGCGGATGCGCGCCGACGGAGACAAACGCCTCTATCGCATGGGTCAGAGCATCCATGCCGGTGGCAGCGGTGACCGAGGCCGGGATCGCCAGCATTACGCTGGCATCGTCTACGGCGATATCTGGAATAATGTTTGAGTCGATAATCACCTCTTTCACCTGACGTGCCGAGTCGATGATCACCGCGTTGCTGGTCATCTCCGCCGCCGTACCGGCAGTGGTATTGATGGCGACCAGCGGCACGCCGGCGTTAACCACTTTACCGACGCCGGAGTAGGCAGTTGAGGGGCCTGGGTTGGTCGTGAGGATTTTTATGGCCTTCGCGGTATCGATCGGACTGCCGCCGCCGAAGGCGATGATGTAATCGCACTGCGCCGATTGATAGGCCGCGTAGCCCTCCTGCACCAGCGCCTCGGTGGGGTTGGGGAAGACGCTATCAAACAGATGATATGGCATCCGGTGCGCATTCAGGGCGGTAAACAGGCTATCGAGTAGGCCCAGCTTAACCAGCTGGCTGTCGGTGACAACCAGCGCCTTTCCCCACTGCTTGTTTGCTACCAGATTAACCATATCGCCAATTGCACCTGCGCCATGCAGGCTGATTTTAGGCAGTGCCAACATAAAGCTCATGATAGATCTCCGTTAATTACTTTGATTTTGTTAAATTCGTCTTCGCTGCAAAATCCGGCGGGTGATGATCGGCAGGGAGATAACCACAATCAGCATCGCGCCGATGATGATCGACATGACGATGCCCGGGACGTTGAGCAGGCTCAGGCCAAAGGTCACCAGTCCCATCAGGAAGGCGGCGATAATCACACCCACCATGCTGCCGGAGCCGCCGAGAATATTAACCCCGCCCAACACCGCCATCGTCACCACTGCCAGCTCCCAGCCGGTAGCGATAGTGGGGCGGGTGCTGCCGAGGCGCGAGGTGAGCAGCACCGAGGCCAGCCCGGCCATCAGCCCTACCAGAGCAAAGAGCAGCAGATTGTGACGCTTGACGTTGATACCGGAGTACCATGCCCCGGTCGGGTTATTACCAATGGCGTAGGTGCGGCGGCCAAAGTTAGTGCGGTGCAGCACGAACGCGAAGATGCCCGCCAACACGATAAAGAGCGCAAACTCAAACGACAGCGCCCCCCAGACGTAGCCCTGGCCGAACCAGGCAAAGCTCTCGGGATAGTCATTTAACGCCTTATCACCAAGCAGAATGTAGGTGATGCCGCGATAGAGGCTCATGGTGCCGATGGTGATGACGATAGAGGAGAGATTAAACCGCGTCACCAGCAGGCCGTTGAATAGCCCGCACAGCAGTCCCACGCCTAATCCCACCATCACCAGCAGTGGCGTATCCACCCCTGCCTGAGCGCAAAAGCCCATCACGGTGGAGCTAAGGGCAATGGTAGAGGCCACCGACAGGTCAATCTCTCGAGCGATAATCAGCATCGCCATCGGCAGCACGATGATCGCCTTCTCGGTGAAGTTGAAGGTGGCGTCAGAGAGGTTCCAGATATTGAGAAAGTAGGGTGACGCGAAGGCGTTAATTAAAAACACCAGCAGCGTGACGGCGAGTAAGAAACCCTCCCAGCACAGGAGCCGTTTCAGCAGCGGCAGCGTTGCAGGCGTGCCGCCCACCCCATCAGTGGTTAACATTTTGCTCATGGTTTCACCGCCTGTTTCTGTCGGGCCAGCGCCGCATCGCGCAGGATCAGCCGACCTTTACGTTTATTGCCGCGCTCGTTAAGCAGAACCGCTATTACAATCACCGTGCCGGAGATGGCCATCTGCCAGAAGGGCGAGATGCCGATCACCGGCAGCGCGTTGTTGATCACGCCGAGGAACAGGGCGCCAAACAGGCAGCCGAGCACGCGGCCCGTGCCGCCCATCGTGCTGACCCCGCCGATCACGCAGGCGGCCACCACCTGCAGTTCAAAGCCGTTGGCGACGTCGACATAGGCAACGGCGAAGCGGGAGATCCACAGGTAGCCGCAGAAACCGGCCAGCGCCCCGGAGAGGCAGAAGCTGACGAACTGCATTTTTCCGGCGTTGATACCGGTGTAGTAGGCCGCCGTGGCATTGCCGCCAGCGGTATAGAGCGCCCGCCCGGTGCGGCTGTAGCGCAGGAAGTAGCCCACCACCAGCAGCGCAGCGATGGCACACCAGCTCAGCAGCGGCAGCCCCAGCACGCTGGCGCGCGGCAGGGCAAGGAAATCGCCACTCATCTGGTGGGAGTTGATCCAGCCCCCGTCGGAGAGCAGAAAGATAATGCCGCGATAGATGCTCATAGTGCCCAGCGTCACCACAATCGCCGGGATCCCCATCTTCCACACCAGCAGGCCGTTGATCATGCCCATCACCAGCCCAAGGCCGGTCGCTAGGATCAGCAGCGCCCAGACCGGAATGTCAGGATGGTGGAAGTTGAGCAGGGCGACGATCATGCCGGTCAGCGCCAGGTTGGCGGCCATCGACAGGTCAATGCCTTTGGTCAGCAGTACCATCATCTGGCCGAGGGCGAGAATAATCAGGATCGCCGTATCGTTAAACATCTCCGCCAGGTTGCCGGGCGCGATAAACGACGGCACGCGGCTGCCGATAGCCAGCACCATCAGGACAATCACCGCGGCCAGCAGCGCCTCGCGGTTTTTAAGCAGTTGTTGCCACATTATGCTGCCTCCTGTTTCGCACCGCTGGCGGCGCTAACGATGGTCTCTGCCGTAGCTTCACCCGCCGCGTATTCAGCAACCATTCGCCCCTCGTGCATCACCACAATCCGGTCGGCCATGCCCATCACTTCCGGCAGCTCTGAGGAGACCATGATCACCGCCAGCCCCTGGCCGACCAGCTCGGACATAAACTGATGTACGGCGGCTTTTGAGCCGATATCGATACCTTTGGTTGGCTCATCGAGGATGATGACGTCCGGGTGCGTGGCGAGCCATTTGCCAATTACCACCTTCTGCTGGTTACCGCCGGAGAGCGTCTCTACCGGCTGTTTCCAGCTGAACGCTTTAACCTGAAGCCGTCTGGCATATTCGTCGGCGAGTTGCCACTCGCGGTCGTCGTGCAGCACGCCGTTTGGATTGAGCCTGCTGAGCTGCGGCAGGCTGATGTTCTGGGCGATGGGCAGGGCAATGATCGCTCCCTGCTTCTGCCGCTCCTCCGGTACGCAGACGATGCCGGCCCGAATAGCGTCTGCAGGCTGGTGAAACTGCACCGCCTTGCCGTTAAGCACAATCTCGCCGGAGGAGGGGCGCGATACGCCGGAGAGCGCCTGCATCAGCTCGGTACGGCCTGCGCCGACCAGCCCGTAAAAGCCGAGGATCTCACCCTTGCGCAGGGTAAAGCTGATGTGGGCAAACTCGGTGGGATGGCAGAGATCTTTCACCTCCAGCACCGTTTCGCCAGGATCGCAGGCGATCTTGGGATAGGTCTGGGTAATAGCGCGGCCTACCATCATCGCCACCATTCGCTCTTCGCTGATCTCGCTCATCGCCCCGGAGCCAACGTACACCCCGTCGCGTAGGATGGTGTAGTGATCCGCCAGCTCAAAAATCTCGTCGAACTTGTGGGAGATAAACAGGATCGCTTTGCCCTCCTGCTTCAGGCGCTCAACGATCTGGTAGAACTCCAGAATCTCATGCTGGGAGAGCGCGGCGGTGGGTTCGTCGAGGATCACTACCTGCGCATCAAAGGAGAGGGCACGCGCAATGGCGACCATGTGGCGCTGGGCGATGCTCAGTGTTTTCAGGGTCGCGTGGGGATCGATCTGCACCTCAAGGCGGTCCAGGATATCCCGTGCCTTCTGGTGCATAGCGGGCCAGTCGAGCTTTTTCAAAAAGCCTCTATATAGATACTGGCCGACAAAAATGTTCTCCGTCACCGACAGCTCATCAAACAGCACGGTCTCCTGGTGGATCGCCGTGATGCCCACCCGATGGGCGGATTCTGGCGTCGGAAGCTGAATGGGGATCGCCTTATAGAGGATTTCGCCCTCTTCAGGCTGATAGATGCCGGTCATCACCTTAACCAGCGTGGATTTGCCTGCGCCGTTTTCACCAATCAGCGCGGTGACTTTGCCAGGCCAGAGGTCAAGCTGTACGTTCTCAAGGGCGCGCACGCCGGGGAACACCTTGGTGATCCCCTTGAGCTGAAGCAGTGGTGTCATGATAGTTCTCCATCACGGGGGACTTTGTATGCCGGATGGCGCTACGCTTATCCGGCGTACAAATCACATCAGAAAATTTTGGAAAACTTATCAATATTGCTGGCATCGTAGACGAACGGTTCGGACATTGCGCCGCTGCCGTCAGCATCCAGCTTCACCTTACCAAGCTTGCCCATATTGGCTTCGGTTTTGGTGGCCGTGCCTTTGACCAGATCGTCAGCCAGGTAGGTCGCGGCATAGCCCAGATCGATCGGGTTCCAGATAGCAAAGCTCTTGGTTGCGCCAGACTTCACCGCGCCCGCCATCTCCGACGGCAGGCCTAATCCGGTCACGTACACCTTGCCAATCTTGCCCTGATCTTTCACCGCCTGGGCAGCGGCCACGATGCCCACCGAGGATGGAGAGACGATCACCTTCAGGTCCGGATAGGTCTTCAGCAGGCCGACCGCTTCGCGGTAGCTCTTATCGGAGAGGTCATCGCCGTAGGCCACCGTCACCAGGTTAACGGAGGGGTACTTCGGCAGCACCTTTTTCATCTCTTCAATCCAGATGTTCTGGTTGGTCGAAGTTGGGGTCGCGCTAAGGATCGCCACGTCGCCCTTCTCCACGTTCAACGCCTTCAACGCCTCGGCGGCGAGCTTAACGTTAGTTTCACCAATCAGAGCGTTATTTGATGGGTTGAGATGGATCTGGCGACCCGCTTTCGCCACGCCGGAGTCCCACGACACCACTTTGATGCCGCGCTGCATCGCTTTTTTCAACACCGGCACGACCGCATCCGGATCGTTTGCCGAGATGGCGATCGCATCCACACCCTGGGCGATCAAACCGTTCAGCACTTCGATCTGCGCCTCCGCCGTGGTGGTGGTCGGGCCGGTATAAATGACTTTCACATCTCCTAACTCTTTGGCCGCCTCCTGGGCACCGACGTTTGCTGCCTCAAAAAAACCATTGCCGAGGGATTTTGCGACCAGGGCAATTTTGACTTCTGCTAGTGCGGAACCGGACAACGCCAGAGCGGCAACGGTGAGGATCAAGCTTGTCTTTATTCTCATTGCTTTTACTCCACTGATATTGAGTTAGTTGTGTAGGGCTTGCAGGTGTGGCTTCGCCCCGTCTCAGTGAGCGGGGCGCGATGTTCTTATTTATAAAGCTCGAGTGCGCTGGCCATCGGCGTCACGCCAAAGCGTTTGCCGAGGGCAATCAACTCCTCCTGAGTGATGGTCTGCTTCATGCCGCCCATCGAGTAGACCTTCACCAATACTTCGGCAGACTTCTCGGCGGTGTCGATCAGGCCAAAGGCTTCGTCCAGCGTTGGACCGCTGCCAAAGACGCCGTGGAACGGCCACAGCACCAGCGAGTGCCGGGACATCTGCGCTGCGGTGGCCTGGCCAATTTCATCGGTGCCCGGGACCATCCAAGGCAGAATGCCAACGCCGTCAGGAAACACAACCAGGCATTCGGTACTGCCTTCCCACAGTTTGCGGGTGATCACATCCGTATCGTTTTCCAACACATAGGTGAGGGCGATCAGGTTGGTGGCGTGGCAGTGCATAATCACACGGTCTTTGCCGTCGGTGGCCTTGATGCGCTCGCAGTGGGAGAGGAAGTGCGCCGGCAGTTCGGAGGTGGGAACGGCTTCGTCGGTCAACCCCCAGAGAATGTGGTAGCCCGCGCCGTCGCTGTCGACCTTAACGATGCCTAAGTTAGCGACCGGGTCGAGCTGCACGTTACGGAAAAACTTGCCGGAGCCGGTAACGATAAACGGCGTATTAGCCAGCAGCGGCATCGGCTGGCTCAGGGCGATATAGCGCGGGCTGGCGTGGAATTCAGCTTCAAACGGGGCGATATCTCCGTCGTCCAGGCGCAGGGTCAGGTTACCGCCGTTGCGCTCGTCCCAGCCCTTCAGCCAGGCGTCAGAGGTCGCTTTGATCATCCCCTGGACGAACCAGGCGTTGGTGATAGTCTGCATAGTCTCTCTATTCCTTCAAAATGCCGGGTGGCGCTGCGCTGACCCGGCCTACGGTCGTTTGTAGGCCCGGCAAGCAGAGCGCCGCCGGGCAATGTCTTTATTTGCGATTTGCTAATACGTCTTGCTCATAGGCCCGCACGCTGTCCAGCCACTGGCTCCCCGCCGGGGTATCGTGGCGCTGGCAGTACATCTCCCAGACCGCCTGCCACGGCAGCGATTTTTGCTCCTCCAGCAGCGCCAGACGGGCGGTATAGTCGCCCTCGGCTTCCAGAGCGCGCAGCTGAGCGGTCGGCTCCAGCAGGGCACGCAGCAGGGCTTTTTTCATGTTACGGGTGCCAATCACCCATGCGGCGATGCGGTTGATCGACGCATCAAAGAAGTCGAGGCCAATGTGTACCCGGTCAAAGAGATCGTGGCGGACGATTTCGCTGGCGATGGCCTGAGTTTCGTCATCCAGCAGCACTACGTGATCGCTGTCCCAGCGCACCGGGCGGCTAACGTGCAGCAGCAGGCGCGGGATATAGAGCATGGCAGCGGAGATCTTGTCGGAGATCACCTCCGTCGGATGGAAGTGGCCTGCATCCAGGCAGAGCGCGGTCTGCCGGCTAGTGGCATAGCCCATGTAAAACTCGTTCGAGCCGACGGTGTAGCTCTCCGCACCGATGCCAAACAGCTTGCTCTCTACGGCATCGATGTGATGATCCAGGCTCAGCTTTTCGCTCAGGGCCTCATCCAGCGCGGCGAGCAGGCGCTGGCGCGGCGCAAGGCGGTCAACGGTGACATCTTTCATGCCGTCCGGAACCCAGATGTTCATCACCGACGGCGTGCCCAGCTGCTCGCCAAAGTACGCCGAGACGCGACGGCAGGCTTTAACGTGGTCGATCCAGAACTGGCGGATCTCGTCGTTGGCGTGGGAGAGGGTAAAGCCATCGGCGCTCAGCGGGTGCGAGAAGCAGGAGGGGTTAAAGTCCAGGCCCAGCTTCTGCGCTTTTGCCCACGCCACCCAGTTTGTAAAGTGCTCGGGCCTGATGGCGTTACGCTCCACCGGCGTCTCTGACTCAAGGTAGATGGCATGCAGATTCAGGCGTTTTGGTCCGGGGATCAGGCTCAGGGCCTGTTCCAGATCCGCCCGCAGCTCCTGGGCGCTGCGCGCTTTGCCGGGGTAGTTACCGGTGGCCTGGATCCCGCCGGTCAGGCCGCCCTGCGGGTTCTCAAACCCGGCCACGTCGTCGCCCTGCCAGCAGTGCATGGAGACCGGCAGGCGATCGAGCTGGCGCAGCGCCTCCTCAACGTCAACGCCTACCGCGGCAAACCGCTGCTTAGCCAGTTCCCAGGCTTGTTCAATTGGAGTGGTCATGCGCAAAGCTCCTTTCTCTGTTGTTTGGTTTGAAACTGCGCAGCGTGGCGGGCAATTTCACTGTCAGGTTGTGGAATGAAGGTTGTCAGGTGGTAATTGGCCGTTACGACCTGACGGAAAGCGTCGACGTTGTCTAGTTCTTCCAGGGTCATTAGCTGAATACCGATATTGCCCAGCGTCGAAGCTTCGACGGGGCCAGCGACGACGGTGACGCCGCAGGCGTCGGCGCAGAGCTGGTTGAGGAGACGGTTCTGGCAGCCGCCGCCGACGATATGCAGCTGGCTGAACGGCCTGCCGCGCAGCGTTGCCAGTTCGCCGAGCACGTCGGCATAGAGCAGGGCAAGGCTGTCGAAGATACAGCGCGCCAGCCCGGCGGGACCTTCTGGCTCAGGCTGGCCGGATCCACGGCAGGCGGCGCGGATCTCAGCGCTCATGTTTTGCGGGTTGATAAAACGCTCGTCGTTGGGGTTAATCAGGATCCGGCAGGCGGTTAGCTGCTCGGTATCAGCAATCAGGGCAGGCAGGTCGGTCACGTTCTGCTCTTTCAGCACCCGCTGCAGCAGCCACAGGCCCATGATGTTTTTCAGCACCCGGTAGCGCCCTTCGGCACCGCCCTCGTTGGTGATATTGGCCGCCAGCGCCGCCTCGTTGGTATAGGGGGTTTGGCTCTCAAAACCCATCAGGGACCAGGTGCCAGAGGAGAGGTAGGCGCTGTCCGCATCGCTCAGCGGCGAGGCGATCACCGCGCTGGCGGTATCATGGCTGGCGACGGCTACGACCGGGATCGCCGTTCCCTGCAGGCTTAGCCAGTGACCAATCACCCTGCCCGGCTGGGTTGGTGTGCCAAACCAGGCTTTGTCAGCACCGGTCCAGGCCAGCAGCTCCTCATCCCAGTTATGGCTATTGATATTCACCAGCTGGGTGGTGGTGGCGTTGGTGTACTCCCAGTTCATCTTGCCCGTCAGGCGAAAGCTGAAGTAGTCGGGGATCAGCAGGGCATGCGCCACCTGCGCTACCTGCTCTGGCTGCTGCTCGACAAAGGCACGCAGCTGGTAGAGCGTATTGAACGGCAGAAACTGGATGCCGCTGCGTTGATAGATCGTCTCTCTGCCGAGCTGTGCCTGAGCGCTGGCCATCACGCCGTGCGTGCGCCCGTCGCGGTATGACACCGGCAGACCGACGCGCTGGCCGTGCTTATCAAGCAGTACATAGTCCACGCCCCAGGTATCAATGCCGATGCTGTCGATCTGAATGCCCTGCGCGCTGACCTTGTTTAGCCCAAGGCGGATCTCACTCTCCAGGCTGTCGATATCCCAGGTAGCAAAGCCGTCCACGTTTTGCAGGCAGTTGACGAAGCGGTGAATTTCACGCAGCGACAGGGCGCGCTGTTCACTGTCGTAACGCGCCAGCATTACGCGTCCACTGGATGCGCCGAGATCGACTGCGACACAATGGCGAAAGGTCATAGTGGAGTCCTTCTGAGAGTCAATGGCGACAGTCTACGAACCCCCTTAACGGCGCACCTTCTTGCTATGGACAGACAAAATTGGGCGCTGGCAAGAAAGCAAAGATGAACGTGATAGTGTTCACAATTTCCAGTAATAGCGCCCCTCACAGCGGATGTGACGCCAGCCGCATTTCCGGATCTTTCACACCGTTTCTTGAAAAAGCGACCGGGTTTGCGCGCTTTGACGTCAAAAATTCAAGGTGGGATTGTCAGCCCTTCATTACTCTTTTTGGCATGTTCTCCAGTTCAGGAAGCCATCATGACCGTACTACACAGCGTGGATTTTTTTCCTTCAGGTAAAACGCCTGTGGCTATCGAGCCGCGCCTTCCCCAGTCGGCGTTTCCTGAACATCACCATGATTTTCATGAGATTGTTATCGTTGAGCATGGATCGGGCATTCACGTCTTTAACGGCCAGCCCTACTCCATCAGCGGGGGGAGCGTCTGCTTTATCCGCGACCATGACAGACACCTTTACGAGCACACGGATAATCTCTGCCTGACCAACGTGCTCTACCGCTCGCCAGAGGCGTTCCAGTTCCTGGCAGGCCTGAACCAGCTGCTGCCTCAGGAGCAGGACGGACACTACCCCTCTCACTGGCGAGTTAACCAGGGAGCGCTACAGCAGGTGCGGCAGATTGTCAGCCAGATGGAGCAGAGCGGCGAGGAGGAGGGAACTGCCGCTCTTGCCAGCCGGGAGATCCTGTTTATGCAGCTGCTGGTGCTGCTGCGTAAGAGCAGCCTTGAAGAGGGCGCTGTTAACAACGATGCCCGCCTGAACCAGATGATGGCGTGGCTGGAAGATCACTTTGCGGATGAGGTCTGCTGGGAGTCTCTTGCCGACCGTTTCGCTCTCTCACTGCGTACGCTGCACCGTCAGCTGAAGCAGCACACGGGAATGACCCCGCAGCGCTACTTGAATCGCCTGCGCCTGATTAAAGCCCGCCACCTGTTGCGCCACAGCGATGAGAGCGTTACTGACATTGCGTTTCGCTGCGGTTTCGGCGACAGCAATCACTTTTCGACCCTTTTTCGCCGGGAGTTTAGCTGGTCACCGCGGGATATTCGCCAGGGGCGGGACACGCCGCTGCAATAGCCGTAAACGAGAAGGCAGTCACCGTTTTTTTGCTAAAAAACAGCTAAATATAGAAGGTTGAAGGCAGTTGAGGTGACGCTGTGGCAGGCCAGTTAATTTTGCGGAGAGAGGATTTTTTTGCCAGGCCTTGGCAGGCGGTCGCGGTGGCCGATCGCTATCCGCAAAACGTCTTTGCTGAACACGCCCACGAGTTTAACGAGCTGGTGCTGGTCTGGCGCGGCAACGGCCTGCATATTCTTAACGATCGTCCCTACCGCATTACCCGGGGCGATCTCTTCTATATCCGTGCCGAGGATCGTCACGCCTACGCCTCAGTAAACGATCTGGTTCTGCAAAATATTATCTACTGCCCGGAGCGGCTGACGCTCAACCTTGACTGGGCCGCGCATATTCCCGGCCTGGACGGCGGGGAGCCGATACCTTACTGGCGCATCGGCAGCAGCGGCATGGCCCAGGCGCGGCAGGTGATTAGCCAGCTGGAGCATGAGAGCGCCAAAGCGGATCCGCTTTCCGATCCGCTGGCGGAGACCCTGTTTGCCCAGCTCATATTAACCCTGAAGCGCCATCGCTACGCCACCGATAATCTTTCGGCGACCCGCAGCGAAGCGTTGCTGGATAAGCTTATTACTGCCCTGGCCAGCAGCCTTAACCGTGCCTTTTTGCTTGAACAATTTTGTGAGCAAAATCAGTGTAGTGAGCGTACACTACGTCAGCAGTTTCGTACCCAGACCGGCATGACAATCAATAACTACCTGCGCCAGCTGCGCATCTGTCATGCCCAGTATCTGCTGCAGCACAGCGAGCTGATGATCGGTGAAATTGCCACACGCTGTGGTTTTGAAGACAGCAACTATTTTTCCGTGGTTTTTACCCGTGAAACCGGCGTGGCGCCTAGCCAGTGGCGGCACCGTAGCAGATCACTCCCGGGCACATAACAAAAGGTTATAACCATATAAAAACTACGGCATTGATAAACATTTTCAACACTACTTAATTAACTATAATGAACCAACTGCTTACGCGGCGTTAACAGTATCGCCGCCCGACAATTAATGGAGATGATTATGAGTTACACACTGCCATCACTGCCGTACGCTTATGATGCACTGGAACCACACTTCGATAAGCAGACGATGGAAATCCATCACACTAAACATCACCAGACCTACGTTAACAACGCTAACGCTGCGCTGGAAAGCCTGCCGGAGCTGGCTAACCTGCCGGTAGAAGAGCTGATCGCAAAACTGGATCAGGTTCCGGCTGACAAGAAAACCGTACTGCGTAACAACGCGGGCGGCCACGCCAACCACAGCCTGTTCTGGAAAGGCCTGAAAACCGGCACTACCCTGCAGGGTGAACTGAAATCCGCTATCGAGCGCGACTTCGGCTCCGTTGAGAAATTCAAAGAAGAGTTCGAGAAAGCAGCGGCAACCCGCTTCGGCTCTGGCTGGGCATGGCTGGTACTGAAAGGCGACAAACTGGCCGTTGTCTCTACTGCAAACCAGGATAGCCCGCTGATGGGTGAAGCTATTTCTGGCGCATCCGGCTTCCCGATCCTGGGCCTGGACGTGTGGGAACATGCTTACTACCTGAAATACCAGAACAAACGCCCGGACTACATCAAGGCATTCTGGGAAGTGGTGAACTGGGACGAAGCTGCTGCCCGTTTCGCTGCTAAAAAATAAGGTTGCATTGCTACCGGTGAAAAGCGAGTCTAATGACTCGCTTTTTTTGTCTCTGGATAAGGCGCGGTGATGCACCATCAGGTTAACGTTTTTACCGGAAAAGTAAGAAATTACGAGGGCAGTCGGCCAAGCGCCATTGCCAAAGTGCAGGTTGACGGCGAGCTGGCGTTAACTGAGCGGGGGCTTGCGGGAGATGAGCAGGCCGAGAAGAAGATCCACGGCGGGCCGGATCGTGCTTTGTGCCACTATCCACGCGAGCACTATCGCGAGTGGGCAAGCGCATTTCCTGAACAGGCGGAACGCTTTGTTGCGCCGGCGTTTGGCGAGAACCTCTCTACCGAGGGGCTAACTGAGCAAAACGTCTACATTGGGGATATCTTTCACTGGGGCGAGGCGCTGATTCAGGTGACCCAACCGCGTTCGCCCTGCTTCAAGGTTAACTACCATTTTGCCATTCATGATCTCTCTTCCCTGATGCAAGAGAGCGGGCGCACGGGCTGGCTCTACCGGGTGATTGCCCCGGGCAACGTCTCCGGCGATGCCCCCTTTGAGCTGGTTTCCCGCTGTAGCGACGTGAGCGTCTATGAGGCAGCCGCTATCGCCTGGCATCTGCCGTTTGACGACGAGCAGTACCACCGTCTGCTCTCTGCCGCTGGCCTCTCGGTGAGCTGGGCGAGAACCATGCAGAAACGACGCCTGAGCGGCAAAATTGAGAGCTTTGCGCCCAGACTGTGGGGCAGGAAAGCGTAGGCCGGGGTCGCCCGGCCTGGATATTACGAACGCTTATGCAGCGGCAGCCAGATCGTGAGGCGTAAGCCGCCCAGCGGGCTGTCGTCGGCCTTCACCCAGCCGCGGTGCTGCTGAATCGCCGTCTCAACAATCGCCAGCCCCAGCCCGGTACCGCCGGATTCACGATCGCGCGCCTCGTCGGTACGATAGAACGGGCGGAAAATCTGCTCGCGATCCTCCGCACTGACGCCCGGCCCATCGTCATCGACGTTAACCGTCACGCCCTCTTTATCCACCGCAAAGCTCACCTCAATCCTGGTATGTGAATAGCGCAGGGCGTTACGCACGATATTTTCCAGGGCGCTCTCCATTGCGCTCGGGTTACCGTAAAGCGGCCACGGCCCCGGCGGGAAGTTAACGGTAAGGGATTTCCCCATCTGCTCGGCTTCAAAGGCGGCGTTATCCAGCACGTCTTTCCACAGATGATTAGCCTTAACGGTCTCGCTCAATAGCGCATTTTTCTGCTGGTTGCGCGACATGACCAGCAGATCGTTGATCATGCTGTCGAGGCGCTGCGCTTCGGTCTCAATGCGGGCCAGCTCCTTGCTCTCGCCGCTGCGGCGGCGCAGCAGGGCGGTGCCCAGCTGTAAACGCGTTAGCGGGGTGCGCAGCTCGTGAGAGATGTCAGAGAGCAGGCGCTGCTGGGTTGTCATCATCCGCTCAAGGGCGGTTACCATCTGGTTAAAGCTGGCCCCGGCGGCAAGAAACTCCTGCGGACCGGACTCCAGCTCCGGATGCTGGCGCAGGTTACCTTGCGCGACCTCGTCCGCCGCGTTTTTCAGCTTGCGCGCCGGTTTTGCCAGGCTCCATGCCAGCCAGAGCAGCAGCGGAGAGCTGATCAGCATGGTAACAATCAGCAACAGGAGCGGTCGGTCAAACAGCAGGTTGATAAAATCGGACTGGGAACTGCTCGCCGGACGGATGAGGTAGAGCTGGTAGTTATCTTCCCCGTCGCGGATGGAAAACGGCCCTACCAGCTCTACCCGTCCATATTTTTTCTTCTGCGGATGATCAGAGTTATCCGCCTGGCCAATAAAGTTACGAATGATCTGCATTTCACTGCGTTCAGCGCCGATCACCCGGCCTTCACTGGTCACCAGCAGCAGGCGCTGCCCCGGCGGTGCCCACTTATCAATTGCGCGAAACAGCCGCCGCCACCACATCAAATCGTTTGGTGGATCGAGGGCCAGCTCCGCCTCAACGTGCTGCTCTATCATGACGCCCTGACGCTGCTCGCTATCCAGCAGCTCCGTCATTTGCCGGGAGTCCAGCTTAGGCACCATTAATACCAGCATGAGCACCAGTGCCAGCGTTAGCCAAAAAATAGCAAAGATGCGTGCCGTCAAACTTCCTATCATGAAGCTGCAACCATCAGATAGCCGCGTCCGCGCAGCGTTTTAAACCACGGATGGCCATCTTTACGCTCCGGCAGCTTACGACGCAGGTTAGAGATATGCATATCGATCGCGCGATCGAACGGCGTCAGGCGTTTCCCCAGGACCTCCTGGCTAAGATGCTCTCTGGAGACGACCTGGCCCAGGTGCTGCGCCAGCAGATAGAGCAGGGTGAACTCGGTACCGGTAAGCTCCAGCGACTGGCCATCAAAGCTGGCCTCCTGGCGGCCCGGGTTGAGGCTCAGGGCGTCCACTTCCAGCGTTGGTGAGCCGTTATCGCTGTTCTGCTGCTGCTCGCTCCAGTGCGAACGCCGCAGGATAGCGCGGATACGGGCCACCAGCTCGCGATCGTTAAAGGGTTTAGGCAGATAGTCGTCCGCGCCCAGCTCAAGGCCGAGAACGCGATCCAGCTCGCTGCCGCGCGCCGTCAGCATAATGACGGGGGTCTGGTGTGTCTGGCGTAGCTCTTTAAGGGTGTCGATACCATTCTTCTTTGGCATCATTACGTCGAGCAAAAGCAGATCGATGCTGTCGTCCAGGAGGTCGAGCGCCTGCTCCCCGTCATGGGCAACCTGCACATTGAAGCCTTCCATGTCGAGCAGCTCCTTTAAAAGGGAAGTAAGCTCTCGGTCATCGTCAACTAACAAAATTTTATTCATTATTTAAATACCTCCGAGGCAGAAATTACGTCATCAAGGCGCGCTAATCCATGACTTTACGTTGTTTTACACCCCCTGACGCTAGTTTGCAGCCTGAATCGTAGACTGAGTTCAGTTGATTGGCGACACAAACGATTTTGGGAGCAAGTGATGCGCATTGTTACCGCTGCCGTCATGGCCTCAACGCTGGCGTTAAGTACGGTTGGCCACGCAGCTGAAGTCGTAACAGGCGATAACTGGCATACGTCGGAAGAACTTGCACCGCGTAATACCCAGAGTCATATGTTTGACGGCATCAGTTTAACCGAGCATCAACGCCAGCAACTGCGTGATTTGATGCAACAGGCAAGGCATAAGCTGCCCCCTGTTAATGTTAGCGAAATCGAGACTATGCACGACCTCGTGACCGCAGAAAAATTTGATGAAAACGCCGTACGCGCTCAGGCAGAAAAGATGGCGCAGGAGCAGGTTGCCCGTCAGGTCGAAATGGCCCGGGTTCGCAACCAGATGTACCACCTGCTTACGCCCGAGCAACAGGCGGTTTTACATGACAAGCACCAACAGCGGATCGCTCAGCTGCGCGACGTTGCAAAAATGCAGCAGGACTCTCCGCTAACGTTATCGAGTAGCAGTACCGGTAGTAAGTAGTAACCAGTAACAACCCTGTTTTCCTTGCCATAGACACCATCCCTGTCTTCCCCCTCATGATGAGGGGGTTTTTTTTGCCCTTAATCTCCTTGCCGCGAGCAAAACACCCCCGTTTTTTGTCACATTGCCTGATTTATCATCCGTTATACTACCCCTGTGTCCGGACAGGAGTGCGTATGAATCAAATGTATGGGCAGCTGGTGAGCCGGGCAGCCATTGCCGCGACGGTAATGGCCTCGTTGCTGCTGGTGATCAAAATTTTTGCGTGGTGGTACACCGGGTCGGTGAGCGTGCTGGCGGCGCTGGTGGATTCGCTGGTGGATATCGCCGCCTCGCTGACCAACCTGCTGGTGGTGCGCTACTCCCTCCAGCCAGCGGATGATGAGCACACCTTCGGGCATGGCAAGGCCGAGTCGTTGGCAGCGCTGGCGCAGAGCATGTTTATCTCCGGCTCGGCGCTGTTTCTCTTTTTAACCGGTATTCAGCACCTTGCCCGTCCGGAACCGATGAATGCGCCGCAGATTGGCATCATCGTAACTCTGGTCGCGCTGGTGTGTACTGTGATCCTCGTCACTTTTCAGCGCTGGGTAGTGCGAAAAACGCAAAGCCAGGCCGTGCGCGCCGATATGCTTCATTATCAGTCTGATGTTATGATGAATAGCGCTATTCTCGTCGCGCTGGGCCTGTCCTGGTATGGCTGGCACTGGGCGGATGCCCTCTTTGCACTGGGTATCGGCGCTTATATCCTCTATAGCGCGCTACGCATGGGGTATGAAGCGGTCCAGTCGCTGCTGGATCGCGCCCTGCCCGATGAGGAGCGGCAGGAAATAATTGCTATCGTTACCCGCTGGCCTGGGGTCAGCGGGGCGCACGATCTTCGCACGCGGCAGTCAGGGCCGACCCGCTTTATTCAGATTCATTTGGAAATGGACGACAACCTCCCGCTTGTTCAGGCGCATCTGGTGGCCGAGCAGGTTGAAGAGGCCATATTGCGCCGTTTCCCGGGTTCTGATGTGATAATCCATCAGGATCCTTGTTCCGTTGTACCCCAGGGCGCGGTGTCTGGCATCGAGGCCAGGTAACAAGGTGTAAAAAGGTGAGTCAGGCCAGCATTTTGTGTATAAATTACCGCCATTTGGTCTGACCTGAATCAATTCAGCCAGGAGAGATTGATATACTATGCGCAGCATAGCTATTCACTCCCCAGGGCGTCGCTTCGGGCAAGAATTTATTTTGCATTCCTAAGTTCAGAGGTAGTCATGATTAAGAAAATCGGTGTGTTGACAAGTGGCGGTGATGCGCCTGGCATGAACGCTGCAATTCGTGGCGTAGTCCGGGCAGCATTAACTGAAGGTCTGGAAGTTTGCGGCATTTACGACGGCTATCTGGGCCTGTATGAAGACCGTATGGTGCAGCTCGACCGCTACAGCGTCTCTGACATGATCAACCGTGGCGGCACGTTCCTTGGCTCTGCTCGCTTCCCGGAGTTCCGTGAAGAGCACATCCGCGCCGTGGCTATCGAAAACATGAAAAAACGCGGCATCGACGCGCTGGTGGTCATCGGCGGCGACGGCTCCTATATGGGGGCGAAACGCCTGACCGAAATGGGCTTCCCCTGCATCGGCCTGCCGGGCACTATCGATAACGACGTTGCCGGTACCGACTACACCATCGGCTACTTCACCGCGCTGCATACGGTGGTTGAAGCGATTGACCGCCTGCGTGACACCTCCTCTTCCCACCAGCGTATCTCTATCGTTGAAGTGATGGGCCGTTACTGTGGCGATCTGACCCTGGCGGCGGCTATCGCCGGTGGCTGCGAGTTTATCGTCCTGCCAGAAGTCGAGTTTAATCGTGAAGATCTGGTGAGCGAAATCAAGGCTGGCATCGCGAAGGGTAAAAAGCACGCTATCGTCGCCATTACCGAGCACATCTGTGATATCGACGAGCTGGCGAAGTACATCGAGTCCGAGACCAAACGCGAAACCCGTGCCACCGTTCTCGGCCACATCCAGCGCGGCGGCTCTCCGGTTCCTTACGACCGTATTCTGGCTTCCCGTATGGGTGCCTACGCCATTGAACTGCTGCTGCAGGGCCACGGCGGCCGCTGCGTCGGTATTCAGAACGAGAAGATGGTGCACCACGACATCATCGACGCTATCGAAAATATGAAGCGTCCGTTTAAAGGCGACTGGCTGGACTGCGCTAAAAAGCTTTACTGATTCAAGGTATCCCTCCCCAACCGGGGAGGGACGTTCTCTTTATTCCCCTTCGTTATAGCCAATCTTTTTTTATTCTTTAATCATTGATTCGCTTTCTGGCACGCTGAGTCCATCACAACACAACTCAACATATAAGAGAGTGAGCGATGAACAAATGGGGTGTAGGGTTAACGTTGCTGCTGGCCTCCGGCAGCGTTCTGGCAAAGGACATTCAGCTTTTAAACGTCTCATACGATCCAACGCGTGAGCTGTACGAGCAGTATAACAAGGCATTCAGCGCGCACTGGAAGCAGGAAACCGGTGATAACGTGACGATCCGCCAGTCGCACGGCGGCTCTGGCAAACAGGCTACCTCCGTTATTAACGGCATCGAAGCCGATGTGGTAACCCTGGCGCTAGCCTATGACGTTGACGCCATCGCCGAGCGTGGACGCATCGATAAAAACTGGATCAAACGCCTGCCGGATAACTCCGCACCCTATACCTCCACCATCGTTTTCCTGGTGCGTAAAGGTAACCCGAAACAGATCCACGACTGGAACGATCTGATTAAGCCGGGCGTGTCGGTGATCACGCCGAACCCGAAAAGCTCCGGCGGCGCACGCTGGAACTACCTGGCGGCGTGGGGCTACGCTCTGCACCACAACAACAATGACCAGGCTAAAGCGCAGGAGTTTGTGAAAGCGCTGTTCAAGAACGTGGAAGTGCTCGACTCCGGCGCACGTGGTGCGACCAATACCTTCGTCGAGCGCGGCATTGGCGACGTGCTGATCGCCTGGGAGAACGAGGCGCTGCTGGCGACTAACGAGCTGGGCAAAGACAAGTTTGAAATTGTCACCCCGAGCGAATCTATTCTCGCCGAGCCGACCGTCTCTGTGGTCGACAAAGTCGTTGAGAAGAAAGAGACCAAAGCCGTGGCTGACGCCTATCTGAAGTATCTCTACTCGCCGGAAGGGCAGGAGATTGCAGCGAAAAACTTCTATCGTCCGCGTAACCCGGACGTAGCGAAGAAATATGACAGCGAGTTCCCGAAACTCAAGCTGTTCACCATTGATGAAGAGTTTGGTGGCTGGACAAAAGCCCAGAAAGAGCACTTCTCCAACGGTGGTACCTTCGACCAAATCAGCAAGCGTTAAGCGTAACGGCCCTGCGGGGCCGTTTTTTTGCCCCACCATTAATGGCGTTTACTGAACCCTCCTGTCGCCGTAGACTCGGTGAAAAAATAGCAGGAGACAGGCATGTCACTCTGGTTAACGCACCCTCTGTTCCTTCCCTCACTGATTATCGGCATCACTATTGTCCTTTGGGCCGCCTCTCTGCTGCCTGAGTTCATTACCGCGCTGCTCTTCTTTGCCGCCGCTATGGTGGCCAAAATCGCCCCGGCGGACGTTATCTTCGGCGGCTTTGCCTCGTCGGCGTTCTGGCTGGTCTTTAGCGGCTTTGTGCTGGGCGTGGCGATCCGCAAAACCGGGCTGGCGGACCGGGCGGCAAGGGCCATCTCGGCGAAGCTGACCGATTCGTGGCTATTGATGGTGGGCAGCGTGGTGCTGCTGAGCTATGCGCTGGCCTTTGTCATGCCGTCAAACATGGGACGCATCGCCCTGCTGATGCCCATCGTTGCCGCGATGGCGGCGCGAGCCGGGATCCACGAAGGGACGCGGGCATGGTTTGGCCTGGCATTGGCGGTGGGCTTTGGCACTTTCCAGCTCTCCGCGACGATCCTGCCCGCTAACGTGCCGAACCTGGTGATGAGCGGCGCGGCGGAAGGGGCATTTGGTATTCATCTCAACTATGTTCCCTATCTGCTGCTGCACACGCCGGTGTTGGGCATCCTGAAAGGGCTCATTCTGATTGCGCTTATCTGCTGGCTCTTTCCCGGTAAGCCGCATGCGGCGCGGGATCTTGAACCCGCTACGCCGATGAGCCGGGACGAGAAGCGGCTCGCCTGGATGCTGGCGGTGGTGCTTATTCTGTGGGTAACGGAGAGCTGGCACGGGATTGGCCCGGCATGGACCGGTCTGGCGGCGGCCTGCGTCACGCTGCTGCCGCGCATCGGCTTTATTAACGGCGAGGAGTTCGCCACCGGGGTCAATATCCGCACCTGTATCTACGTGGCGGGGATTTTAGGCCTGGCGATCACGGTAACGCAGACCGGCATTGGCCGCGCCGTCGGTGACGCGCTGCTGCATATTATGCCGCTGGATCCACAAAATCCGTTTACCAGCTTTGCCGCCCTGACCGGCATTACCACTGCGCTTAACTTTATCATGACCGCCAACGGCGTCCCGGCGCTCTATACCAGCCTGGCGCAAAGTTTCTCTGACGCCACCGGTTTCCCGCTGCTGTCGACGATTATGATTCAGGTACTGGGGTACTCGACGCCGCTGCTGCCGTATCAGGCCTCGCCGATTGTGGTGGCGATGGCGCTAGGCAAGGTGCCTGCCCGGGCGGGGATGCTGCTCTGTCTGGCGCTGGCGGTGGCAACGTATCTGGTGCTGCTACCGCTGGACTATCTGTGGTATCAGCTGCTGGGACAGCTGTAAAAAAGCCCGGTGGCGCTAGCGCTTACCGGGCCTACACGAACATTTGCAATGCGGTAACGACGATTACGCCTGCTTAGCCGCTTCCGCTGCCTTCACAATCACTGCGAACGCGTCAGCTTTCAGGGAGGCACCGCCAACCAGCGCGCCGTCGATATCCGGCTGGGTGAACAGTTCAGCTGCGTTAGAGGCGTTAACCGAGCCGCCGTACTGGATGATCACTTGCTCAGCCACTTTCGCGTCAGCTTTCGCAATGTGGTCACGAATAAATTTATGCACCGCCTGGGCCTGCGCCGGGGTAGCGGATTTGCCGGTACCGATAGCCCATACCGGTTCGTAAGCAATCACGACGCCTTCGAACGCTGCTGCGCCCTGGGTTTTCAGCACGGCGTCGATCTGACGGGCGCACACCTCTTCGGTTTTACCCGCTTCGTTCTCTTCTTCAGTTTCACCGATGCACAGAACGGGGATCAGACCCTGCTCTTTCAGCACGGCGAATTTTTTCGCGATCAGCTCGTCAGACTCAGCATGGTAGGTGCGACGCTCAGAGTGACCGATAATGATGTACTGTGCGCCAACGTCTTTCAGCATCTCAGCGGATGTTTCACCGGTGAAGGCGCCGGAGAGGTTCACGTCGACGTTCTGCGCGCCGAGGATGATATGGCTACCCGCTGCGGCCTGTTTCGCCAGGTCCAGATACATTGCCGGCGGCGCGATTGCTACGCCGCAGCCGGTAACGCCAGCCAGCTCTTTACGCAGGTTAGCAACCAGCTCGTTTACCATGTGGCGGCTGCCGTTCAGTTTCCAGTTACCCATCACTAAAGGATGTCGCATTTTTATTCTCCACGCTTTGTCAGCGAATCAAGGAATATGGCTGCCGTTTGCAGGCAGCATGGTTGTCAAACAGTATAGAGATTCATCCCTGCAAAGGCTTTGCTTTTTATCATTTATTGTTACCTTCAGCACTATCAGATAGCGTCAGCTTAATCGGTTCAACAGCGAAGGTCAGCCCTTTTTCACCGTTATCTGCTGCAACATAGCGCAGCGCGCCCTCTGTCTCAGCATACCAGGCTTTCCCTTTGCCTTTGTTCAGCAGTTTCTGCACTTTTTGCAGGCTATTGGCTTTGGTTAGCTGCGGTGAAAAGGCGCGTAATACCGCCGCCATATACTCCAGCGCTTTGGCTTTCGCCGCTTTCTGCTCCGGTCCCTGGACTGGCAACCAGGTGATCTGCATCGACTTGATCTTCAGCGTCCCGCGCTCAAGGGCCGTTGAGGCATAGAGCGACTCGTTGATTTTGCTGGCAGCCCGCGTCAGGTTGGCGCGGTCGTTGCGTGATTCAATGGCGCGAAACTCATTGAGCGTCAGGGTGGGGTTATCGGCGTTAAATTTCTCCCGGAACTGACTAATAGATTGATCGAAGGTTGGCGCACCCGCCAGCAGATAGGGGGCCGTGGCTGCCAGGGGAACCTCTACCGCCAGCGCGGGCAGGCAACACGCCAGCCAGGCCAGTAATACGCTCCATCTTTTCATGATCTCTCCCTCTGTTTAGCTATCCCGATTAAAACGATAACCGTCTGGCTTGTCAAAAGCTGACCCGACTAAGGTAAACTACGCAGCACTACGATTATAAGGAACCTTACATGACCATACAGCAGTGGTTATTCTCATTTAAAGGGCGTATTGGACGCCGTGACTTCTGGATCTGGATAGCGCTCTGGGCGCTGTCGATGGTGGCACTCTTTTCGCTGGCGGGAAGCGGGCTGGTGGATCTGCAGCTGGCGGCCTTTGCGCTGGTCAGCCTGCTCTGGCCCACGACCTGTGTGGTGGTAAAACGGCTGCACGATCGCGGTAAATCAGGCTACTGGGCCTTGCTGCTGGTGCTGGCGTGGATGCTGCTGGCCGGGCGTTGGGATGTGCTAGGCGGCGTCTGGACGTGGGCGGTGGGGCGCTTTATCCCGACGCTGATCATGGTCATGCTGCTGGTGGACCTCGGCGCGTTTCTCGGCACGCCGGGCGAAAACAAATTTGGTAAAGCGACGCTGGACGTGAAGTTCCGTTAGTGACCAGATCCGTTAATTACCAATAGTGCTCAGCGGTCATATGGCCCGGACGGCGGCGCAGGTGTTTGGCCATCTGCCGGGTCTCTTTCAGCAGCTGCTGAGTATCCCGCACCATCTGCGGATTGCCACACAGCATCACATGGCTATCTTCCGGGCGCATTGTCAGCCCGACGGCGCGCTCTAGCTCCCCGCTCTCAATCAACGCCGGTACGCGACCGTGTAGCGAGCCGGCTACCGTTTCGCGGCTGACGACCGTCTGAATACGCAGTTTACCCTCGTAGCGCTTTTGCAGCTCCAGCATCAGCGGTAGATAGCTGAGATCTTCGGCATAGCGCGCGGCATGGACCAGCACCAGGTTTTTAAAGCGCTCCAGATCCTTCCCTTCCTGCAGAATCGACAGATAGGGGCCGATGGCCGTCCCGGTTGCCAGCATCCACAGGGTTTCACACTCGGGGATCTCCTCCAGCACAAAGAACCCGGCGGCCTCGCTCACGATCAGCACCTCATCGCCCGGCTTCAGCGCCGCAAGGCGCGGACTGAGCTTGCCGTCCGGGACGGTGACCAGGTAAAACTCCAGATTCGGATCGCTGGGGGCGTTAACGTAGGAGTAGGCGCGCTGTACGCGCTCGCCGTCAATCTCCAGACCCAGCTTGGCAAACTGGCCCGCCTTGAAGGGGTGGATGGGAGCATGAACGGTGAGACTAAAGAGCGCGTCGGTCCAGAATTCAACCTTCGTAACTTTTCCTGTAACCCAATCCGCCATGATCGTCTCCTGTTCTGTATAACCTTATCTTCGTCGCTTAAGACGAACTTTTCCAGCCCGAGCGGGCCGGAAAGCTCGATTGATCAAATGACCTCAAAGAATGTGGCGCTGTACGTCCGTATCTTTGCGATCGAGGTAGTGAATGGACTGGATCCGGCGGATAGTGCGGGATTTACCGCGGATCAGCAGGGTTTCGGTGGTGGCCATATTGCCCTTGCGGGTAATGCCGTCGAGCAGATCGCCCTTGGTGATGCCGGTAGCGGAAAAAATCACGTTATCGTTGCGCGCCATGTCGTCCAGCTGCAGCACGCTGCCTGCGTCAATCCCCATCTCTTTACAGCGTGCCAGCTCCTGCTCGCCGATGCGGCGGTTCTCTTCGCTGTCGCCCTTCACGTGATGGCGTGCCAGCAGGCGGCCCTGCATGTCACCGTCCAGCGCGCGAATGGCGGCGGCGGAGACCACCCCCTCCGGTGCGCCGCCGATACCGTAGAGCACGTCCACTTCGCTGTCAGGCATGCAGGTCAGAATGGAGGCCGCCACGTCGCCGTCCGGAATGGCAAATACGCGCACGCCGAGCTGCTGCATCTGGGCGATGACCGCATCGTGGCGCGGTTTCGCCAGGATCGTTACGGTCAGCTCGTCGAGCGGCTTGCCAAGCGCGGCCGCCACGTTACGCAGGTTCTCCTCCAGGGGCAGGTCAAGATTGATAGCGCCTTTGGCGCCAGGGCCGACAATCAGCTTCTCCATATACATATCCGGCGCGTTCAGGAAGCTGCCCTTGTCGCCCACGGCCAGCACCGCCAGCGCGTTGGCCTGGCCCATCGCCGTCATGCGGGTGCCTTCAATAGGATCAACGGCAATATCCACCGCGTCGCCCTGGCCGGTACCGACACGCTCGCCGATATAGAGCATCGGGGCTTCGTCGATCTCACCCTCGCCAATCACGATGGTCCCGTCAATATTGACCTGATTGAGCACAATGCGCATGGCGTTAACCGCCGCGCCGTCGGCAACGTTTTTATCGCCCCGGCCCAGCCATTTGTAACCGGCCAGCGCGGCCGCTTCCGTCACGCGGGAAAATTCAATCGCAAGCTCTCGTTTCATTGCACACTCGTCATTAAAGAACGTCATTAAAGAAATTGTGCAAAGTTTAACACAGAGCGCGGAGGGTAATGCCCCCTCTCCGGACAGAGAGGAGGCGGGGTGGTCATTACTCGTCGTGCTCTTCCCACGCCATCGCGCGCTTCACGGCTCTTTTCCAGCCGCTGTAGCGGTAGTTACGCTCGGTGGTTTCGATACCCGGACGGAACTCGCGCTCGATCACCGCTTTCTCCTGCAGCTCGTCGAGGTTCTGCCAGAAGCCCACCGCCAGGCCTGCCAGGTAAGCTGCGCCCAGCGCCGTGACTTCGCGCACTTCCGGACGCTCGACGCGGGTGCCGAGAATATCTGACTGGAACTGCATCAGGAAGTTGTTGGCGACCGCGCCGCCGTCCACGCGCAGGGCGTGCAGGCGAATGCCGGAGTCGGCCTGCATCGCTTCAAGTACGTCGCGGGTCTGATAGGCAATGGACTCCAGCGTTGCACGGATGATGTGGTTCGCGTTGACGCCACGGGTCAGACCGAAAATTGCGCCACGGGCGTAGGGATCCCAGTAGGGTGCGCCGAGGCCGGTAAATGCAGGCACCACGTACACACCGTTGGTATCTTTCACCTTGGTAGCAAAGTATTCCGAGTCGAACGAGTCGCTGATCAGCTTCATCTCGTCGCGCAGCCACTGAATAGATGCGCCGGCCATAAAGACCGCGCCCTCCAGGGCGTAGTTCACCTCGCCACGCGGGCCGCAGGCGATGGTGGTCAGCAGGCCGTGCTCGGAGGCCACCGCCTTCTCGCCGGTATTCATCAGCATAAAGCAGCCGGTGCCATACGTGTTCTTCGCCATCCCCTCTTTCACGCAGAGCTGGCCGAAGAGCGCTGCCTGCTGGTCCCCGGCGATCCCGGCGATAGGGATACGCGTGCCGCCCTTGCCGCCGATGTTGGTCTGGCCGTAGACCTCGGAGGATTTACGTACCTCTGGCAGCATGGCGCGCGGAATATCCAGCACCTCCAGCATCTTCTCATCCCACTCGAGGGTGTGGATGTTAAACAGCATGGTACGGGAGGCGTTGGTGTAGTCGGTGACGTGGACGCGTCCCTGGGTCATCTTCCAGATCAGCCAGCTGTCGACGGTGCCGAACAGCAGCTCGCCGCGCTTAGCGCGCTCACGAGAGCCGTCAACGTGGTCGAGGATCCACTTCACCTTGGTGCCGGAGAAGTAGGGGTCGATCACCAGTCCCGTGGTGGCGCGGACGTAATCCTCCAGGCCGTCGCGCTTCAGATGCTCGCAGATATCGGCGGTACGGCGGCACTGCCAGACGATGGCGTTGTGAATGGGCTTACCGGTCTCTTTATCCCAGATCACCACGGTTTCACGCTGGTTGGTAATACCGATAGCGGCAATCTGATCGGAGCTGATGTCAGCTTTCGCCAGCACCTCTACCAGCGTTGAGCTTTGGCTGGCCCAGATCTCCATCGGATCGTGCTCAACCCAGCCTGGCTTAGGATAAATTTGTTCGAATTCGCGCTGTGAAACGCTGATGATATTGGCGTCGTGATCCATTACCACGGCGCGAGAGCTGGTGGTACCCTGGTCCAGCGCAACGATATATTTTTTCTCAGTCATCATTTTTTCCCGTAGTCACATTACAGCGACGCTTTGTGTTGTGCGGCAGTGGTAGCTGGCTCTTTCACTTCTTCCTCGCGGATATCACAGGGCAGGTGGCGGCCAATCAGCTTACGATAACCAAACGCGCCGAGCGCTGCACCTGCTACCGGCCCGAACAGCGGGACCAGGAAATAGGGGATATCTTTGCCACCGGTAAAGGCGACGTTGCCCCAGCCTGCAAGCCAGGCGAAGGCTTTTGGCCCGATATCACGCGCCGGGTTCATCGCAAAGCCAGTCAGCGGTCCCATAGAGGCACCAATCACCGCGATCAGCAGGCCAATCAGCAGCGGAGCCAGCGGGCCGCGTGGAATACCGTTGCCGTCATCGCCAAGCGCCATGATCACGCCCATGAGGATAGCGGTAATCACCATTTCAACCGCGAAGGCCTGCACAAAATTGATGTGCGGATTCGGATAGGTTGAAAATATTCCGGCGAGGTCCAGACTCTCGACGCTGCCGCGAACCATGTGGTGGGTCTGTTCAAAATCGTAAAACAGGTTGTAGTAGAGGCCGTAGACCAGCGCGGCGGCACAAAACGCGCCTGCAAACTGCGAGGCGATAAACGGCGCGACTTTGCGCCCGTCGAAGCAGGCGAACAGCCATAGCGCGATGGTTACCGCCGGGTTGAGATGCGCACCGGAGACACCGGCGGTCAGGTAGATGGCCATCGCTACCCCCAGACCCCAGATGATACTGATCTCCCACTGGCCGAAGGAGGCGCCAGCCACTTTTAGCGCTGCAACACAGCCAACCCCGAAGAATATCAACAACCCGGTACCGAGGAACTCGGCGATGCACTGGCCTTTTAAGGTCGATGTTTGACTCATAATCGGATCCTAAAGTGTGTGTAATGGTTATTGTTAGCATGGCGAGCAGAGACAACCATGATGTCTGTAGACATTGTGTTAATTTATCGTTAACGAACAAAAACGAGAAATATCGAAATCAAAATGTGTGTACTGTGTCAACAAAATGAGCGTTTTCGCGCCATAGAGCACATATTTTTCGTAAGGGATAACTGCGCGCTGAATCATTTCATTAACGAATCGATTAACAAATCATGGGAAGGAAAGCGGTGTAAACCAGGCGAAGGATGAAAAGTGTTGCAAACCGCAAACTACGCGCCCTGGCGCTGGACAGGGGCGACGGGGCTTCATACAATCGGGGCTATGTTGTGCGCGTTTATATTAAAGCGTCGCCTTGCAATTCAGGAGAGGTATGACCATGTCATTAGAAGTGTTTGAGAAACTGGAAGCAAAAGTACAGCAGGCGATTGACACCATCACGTTACTGCAGATGGAAATCGAAGAGCTGAAAGAGAAAAACAACGGCCTGTCGCAGGAAGTGCAGAATGCGCACCACCACCGCGAAGAGCTGGAGCGTGAAAATCATCAGCTGCGCGAACAGCAGAACGGCTGGCAGGATCGCCTTCAGGCGCTGTTAGGCAGAATGGAAGAAGTATAATTGCTTTCGAAACGCCCGGCGGCGCATTGCTTGCCGGGCCTACAGAGTAAGTAGGCCGGGTAAGCGAAGCGCCACCCGGCTTTTTATTACTCGATGTCGAGGGGATCTTCGGAGAGGATAATGCCGGTATTATCGGCATAGAGATGATCGCCGGAGAAGAAGGTGACGCCGCCAAAATTCACGCGGATATCGCTTTCGCCAATGCCTTCACCTGCGGCCCCCACTGGGATCGCGGCAATCGCCTGGATACCAATGTCCAGCTCTTCAAGATCGTCTACCTGGCGCACCGCGCCGTAGACCACCAGGCCTTCCCATTCGTTCTGGGCGGCAAGGCGTGCCAGTTCAGCATCGATCAGTGCGCGACGAACGGAACCGCCGCCGTCAATCAGCAGAACACGACCACGGCCATTCTGTTCGAGCAGATCGTAAAGCAACCCGTTATCCTCGAAACATTTCACCGTAATGATCTGTCCGCCAAACGACGACCGCCCACCAAAGTTGGAAAACAGCGGTTCCACGACGTTGACATCTTCCTGGTAGATGTCACAAAGCTCGGAAGTATCGTATTTCATAGGATTTACGTTTAGTTGCTGCGAGAACTCTCAGTATATCGCGCATAATGCATTGTTGGCAAAATCATCAATTGTTAATTGATATTTGTCAGTTAAAGCAGCGTTTTGCTGAGCACAATACCTATCACAAACAGCAAGTTAGTCAGCAGTGCCCCCTTAACGGTGCGCTCGAGCATAGGCGGCATCGCGGCAGGGTCGCGCTCGCGTAGCACATAGCGCGCCTGGCGCACCAGCAGCGGCGCAGCAAGAATGAACAGCCAGCCCCACGGACTGTGTAGCGAGAGCAGGTTGAACAGGCCGAAGCAGAGCAGCGCACCCAGCAGCAGGCAGGCGTGATAGCGGCGGGCGTTCAGCGGCCCCAGGCGCACCACCAGCGTGTTTTTACCGTTGGCACGATCGCTGTCGATATCCCGTAGGTTGTTGACGTTGAGCACCGCCGTCGCCAGCAGACCGCAGGCGGTGGCCGGTAAGAACATCGCCGGGATCAGGGTGTGCGCCTGGAGATAGCCGCAGCCCATTACGCTGAGCCAGCCAAAGAAGAGCAGTACCGAGATATCCCCCAGCCCAAGATAGCCATACGGGCGGCGGCCAATGGTGTAGGTAATTGCGGCGATGATTGACAGCCCGCCCAGCACCAGGAAGCCGATAAAATCCGCTACCGTCTGATAGGCAACCAGTACCAGCGTCAGGCCAGAGAGGCAGCTGAGCGCGACGGTAACCAGCAGGGCACGTTTCATCTGTGCCAGACTGATAGCCCCTTTCTGCATCCCCCGCAGCGGCCCGATACGATCCGGCTTGTCGCTGCCCTTTACCGCGTCGCCGTAGTCGTTAGCCAGATTCGAGAGGATCTGCAGCAGCCCGGCGGTGATGAGCGCCAGCACCGCCACCCGCAGATCAAAGTGGCCCTGCCACCAGGCGAGGGCGGTACCCACCACAATCGCGGCAAACGCAAGGGGAAGGGTCTTCGGTCGCAGGCTTTCCAGCCAGGCCTGGGTACGCGTCAGGGTATATTCAGTCATAGGATCCAGCCAATAAAAATGGGGCTATATAGCCCCATCAACAGTAATGAAAACGTGCTGAGCGCGATTATAAGATAAAACGGCTCAAATCTTCATCTGCTACTAGCTCATCCAGGTGCTTGCTCACATAAGCGGCGTCGATGGTGACCGATTCGCCGTTCAGATCGCTGGCGTCGTAGGAGATATCCTCCATCAGACGCTCGAGAACGGTATGCAGACGGCGGGCACCGATGTTTTCAGTGGTCTCGTTCACCTGCCATGCGGCCTGAGCAATGCGCTTGATACCGTCATCGGTAAAGTCGATGTTGACGCCCTCGGTAGCCATCAGCGCTTTGTACTGCACGGTGACGGAGGCATTTGGCTCGGTCAGGATGCGCTCAAAGTCCTCGGTGGTCAGCGCCTGCAGCTCAACGCGGATTGGCAGACGACCCTGCAGCTCAGGGATCAGATCCGACGGCTTCGCCACCTGGAATGCACCGGAGGCGATAAACAGGATGTGGTCGGTTTTCACCATACCGTGCTTGGTGGAGACGGTGCAGCCCTCTACCAGCGGCAGCAGGTCGCGCTGTACGCCTTCACGGGAGACGTCCGGACCGGAGGATTCACCGCGCTTACAGATTTTATCGATCTCATCGATAAACACGATACCGTGCTGTTCAACGGCGTCGATGGCGTCCTGCTTCAGCTCTTCCGGGTTCACCAGCTTGGCCGCTTCCTCTTCGATCAGCAGCTTCATGGCGTCTTTGATCTTAATCTTGCGCGGCTTCTGCTTCTGGCCGCCCAGATTCTGAAACATTGACTGCAGCTGGCTGGTCATCTCTTCCATGCCCGGAGGTGCCATGATCTCCACGCCCATCGGCGCGGCGGCGAGGTTAATCTCTACCTCTTTATCATCCAGCTGGCCTTCACGCAGTTTCTTGCGGAACGCCTGACGGGCGGCGGACGGCTCCTGAGACTGTTCAGCCTGGCCCCAGTTATCTTTCGCCGGCGGGATCAGCACGTCGAGAATGCGCTCTTCCGCCATCTCTTCTGCACGGTAGCGGTTCTTCTCGATCGACTGCATACGCACCATTTTCACGGCGGCATCGGTCAGATCGCGGATAATCGAGTCGACTTCTTTACCGACATAGCCGACTTCGGTGAATTTGGTCGCTTCCACCTTGATGAAGGGCGCGTTGGCCAGCTTCGCCAGGCGGCGGGCGATCTCGGTTTTACCGACGCCGGTTGGACCGATCATCAGAATGTTTTTCGGCGTCACTTCATGGCGCAGCTCTTCGTCGAGCTGCATACGGCGCCAGCGGTTACGCAGGGCAATGGCAACAGAGCGCTTGGCATTGTCCTGACCGATAATATGTTTGTTCAGTTCGCTGACAATTTCGCGTGGGGTCATTTCAGACATGGGAGATCCTTACGCTTTAGAGTTTAATTCTTCGATGGTGTGGTTATGGTTGGTATAGATGCAGATATCACCTGCAATATCCAACGCCTTCACCGCAATGTCGCGCGCGTTCATGTCGGTGTTTTCTAACAGGGCGCGGGCGGCGGCCTGGGCGTACGGGCCGCCAGAGCCGATAGCAATCAGGTCGTTTTCCGGCTGCACAACGTCGCCGTTACCCGTGATAATCAGCGAGGCATTTTCATCCGCCACTGCCAGCAGCGCTTCGAGCTTGCGCAGCATACGATCGGTACGCCAGTCTTTTGCCAGCTCAACGGCGGCTTTGACCAGATGGCCCTGGTGCATCTCCAGCTTGCGCTCAAACAGTTCAAACAGCGTGAAGGCGTCTGCAGTACCGCCTGCAAAACCAGCGATCACTTTGTCGTTATACAGACGACGCACTTTTTTTACGTTGCCTTTCATTACGGTATTGCCCAGCGTGGCCTGGCCATCACCGGCAATCACTACCTGACCGTTACGGCGAACACTTACAATTGTTGTCACGAGCAGACCCCTTTGTTGCAATCAGATGAGTCGCCCCGCACGGTGTACGGGGCAGAATGCAATTATAGATGGGGGGGATTTTGGGGGTTTCAACCCCCGGAGGCGAGACGAATGCAGTTTGCGTGGCCAGCCAGCTTCAGGCGGTTGATGGTGCCATCAACGTTATCTTTGCCTTTGACCGGGCCAATGACGACGCGATTCCAGCCGTTATTAGTGGTGATGCGTGAATCAAAGCCTTCGAATGCCAGCTGCGCGCGTACGGTCTCCGCCTGCTCTGCGCCTTTAAACGAACCGCACTGAACCATCCAGCGGCGCTCATCTTTTTTCTCAGCGGCAGGCTTCGCCGCTTCTGGCTCACGCGTGACCGGGGCAGCCTGCTGCGTTTTCGGCGCGGCCGCGGTGGTGTGCGCCGGCGTTTGCAGCAGATCCTGATACGGCTGGCTATTTGCTGCTGGCTTCGGCTGCTGCGTCTGGCGTGGCGCCTGCGCGCTCTGCACCGTGCGGGTCTGCGGCTGCTCCGTCAGACGCGGCTGGGTTTTCGGCGCGTTGGCCCACTGCTGCTGCTGGGTTTGTTGCTGTTGCAGCTGCTGCACCTGACGCTGACGCTGCAGGGTCTGCTGGCGCTGGGCCGGCGTCTGCTCGTTCCACGGCACTTCGTTAAGCTGGGTAGGCTGCTGACGCATATCGGCCTGCATCTGCTCTAACAGCTGCCGCTGTTCGTTGGTCAGCTGATCCGGATTCATCACCTCACCGCCCGCCGAGGGTTCGGTTGGCGCACGTACGCCTGGCTGACGGCTCTCCAGCTCTTTGATATAACGCCAGCGCTCTTCCGGCTTCGGCGGCAGCCCGTTGCCCGTGACCTTCTGGCTCTGCAGGGTCTCGGACTCCTCTTTTTTGTGATGGGTAATAAAGTACAGGCCACCGAGAAAGGCCACCAGCACGGCGGCTGCAATCGCCACCATAGCAGGCGAGACAGCAGGCGTATTACGTTGCTTCTTCCTTGAGGTGCTCGTTTTTCGCCGCGAAGGAGCCGATTGGCTGCGGCGTACATAATCTCGTTGGGCCACTATCGTTTCGCTGTATTCATTCGTTTATTGGTCCGTCATGTTACTTAAGCGACGGGGCTTTGACCAGACGCGGAAGTCTGAAAGCAGGCGCTGTTACGTAAGCGCCTGTGTCGATCCGCGCACGATCAATTCGCACTCCAGCAGGCGCGATCCGCTGCTCACCACCTGGCCATGTAGCTGATCCAACAGCAATAGCATCGCCTCGCGGCCAATCTCAAAGCGCGGCTGGGCGACCGTTGTTAGCGGCGGATCGCAGAATTGGGCGAGCGAAATATTATCGAAACCAATAATAGACAGATCCTGAGGAATTTTCAGTCCCTGCCGTTTCGCGCAGGAGAGCGCGCCGAGGGCCATGACGTCGCTGTGGCAGAATACGGCCGTAGGCGGCTTCGGTAGCGCCAGCAGCTGCTCCATCGCACTGCTTCCCGCCTCGTAGGTGAAGTTGCCCCGGGCAATATAGTGCGGATCGACGGTGATGCCGGACCGGCGCAGCGCCTGGACGTAGCCCTGCAGACGGTAGTGGCACAGCGGCATCTCCTCTGGCCCGGCAATGCAGCCAATTCGCTGGTGTCCCTGCTCCAGCAGATAGTTAACGGCGTTAAAAGCCGCCGTCAGGTTATCGATGTGCACCGTAGGCAGCTCCAGCTCCGGCGCGAACTCGTTGGCCATCACCATTGGCGGCAGGTTACGCTGCTCCTCAATGCTGGCGTCAAACGGTAGACGCGAGCCGAGCAGCAGCATGCCATCAATCTGCTTGGTGATGATCAGGTCAATGAAGGTCTTCTCCTGCTGATTCTGGTGGGCACAGTCGCCAATCAGCACCAGATAGCCCTGCTCGGCGGCGGTCACTTCAATACCGCGAATGATTTCGCTGAAAAAGGGATCGCAAATGTCCGGCACGATGACCAGCAGCGTGCGCGATTCGTTGCGCTTAATGTTGCGACCCATCGCCTGCGGCAAATAGCCTACCTCAAGCGCCGCCTGCTCAACGCGGTTACGGGTCGCCTGTGAGACTTTATCCGGGTTCATCAATGCCCGGGACACGGTTGCCGTAGAAACTTTTGCTTTCTGGGCAACATCTTTCATGGTCGCCGCAGCAACCTCTTTCTTAACCTTCAACTCTTTCTCCTCGCATGCCTGCCGCAAGCGCAGGCGCATCCCTTATGTGCGACATTACCCACATTTTTAGCAGATCGTTAATCAGTTCGGTTACAGTATTTTCAGGAAAATTGTGATGAAGGTTGAATTTTTCGATCCGACTCGCATCCCTGGCCTCGCTAACCCTCGATAGGATCCACGTCCAGCACCCACTTCACTTTACGCGCCTCCGGCAGCGTATTAATCAACGCCAGCGCGCCGCTGACGATATGCTGCAGGCGAATTCGCGAGGGGTGCTGAAGCAGCAGCTGCCAACGGTAGCGGCCGCCGCGCTTCGGGGCAAGGGCGGGGACCGGGCCGAGCAGCCAGAGGTGGCTATCCACCAGCGGGCTGGCCTGCAACAAATTACGCAGCTGCTGCAGAAAGAGCGGGGCCTGCTGATTGTTATGATCTTCCGCGCGGATGATGACGTGGCTGGTCCACGGCGGCAGCTGAAGCGTCTGCCGCTCCGCCAGCGCCTCCTCGGCAAAGGCATCGTAGCCTTTATAGAGCAGCGTTTGCAGAAGCGGGTGCTCAGGATGGTGGGTCTGTAAAATCACCTCGCCCTGTTTGCCCGCACGCCCGGCCCGTCCGGAGACCTGGGTGTAGAGCTGGGCGAAACGCTCGGCGGCGCGGAAGTCGGCCGAGAACAGCGCCCCGTCGACATCGAGTAGCGCTACCAGGGTGACGTCCGGGAAGTGGTGCCCTTTGGCCAACATCTGCGTGCCGATCAGAATACGCGCGCCGCCGCGATGCACCTCTGCCAGATGCTGCTCCAGCGCCCCTTTACGGCTGGTGGTATCGCGATCGATGCGCGAGATCGCCACGCCGGGGAAGAGGGGGGTGAGCGCCTGCTCAAGCTGCTCCGTACCCAGCCCCACCGGGACCATATGCGTGGAGCCGCAGGCAGGGCACTGGCGCGGCACCGGACGCTGGCTGTCGCAGTGGTGGCAGCGCAGCTGGTGCTGGGCCTGGTGCAGCGTGTAGTAGTGATCGCAGCGCGGGCACTCGGCGATCCAGCCGCAGTCGTGGCACAGCAGCGCCGGGGCAAAGCCGCGACGGTTAAGAAACAGGATCACCTGGTTATTGGCCTGCAGGTGCTGGCGCATCCGGCTGATTAATGCCGGAGAGAGACCTGCCTGCAGCTGCTGGCCCTTGAGATCGAGCACATGCTGGTTGGCCGGTCGCGCGTTGCCTGCCCGGCGAGTGAGGCGCAGCAGGCGATACTTCTTCTGCCGCACGTTGTGCAGGGTCTCCAGCGCGGGCGTGGCCGAGCCGAGGATAATCGGGATCTGCTCGCTGTGGGCGCGGTAGACCGCCAGATCGCGAGCGTGGTAACGCCACCCCTCCTGCTGTTTATAGGAGCTGTCGTGTTCCTCGTCGATCACAATGACGCCGAGGTTTTTAAACGGGGTGAACAGCGACGAGCGGGTGCCAATCACAATCGCCGCCTCGCCGTTTTTGGCCTTCAGCCAGCTGCTCAGACGCTCGCTGTCGTTCAGTCCCGAGTGCAACACCTCTACCGGGGCGTTAAACCGCTCCCGGAATCGGGCAATGGTTTGTGGCGTCAGGCCGATCTCCGGGACCATCACCAGCGCCTGCTTGCCCTGAGCCAGGATATTCTCCAGCACGCTCAGGTAGACCTCAGTCTTTCCGGAGCCGGTCACGCCCGCCAGCAGCCAGGCGGAGAAGGTGTTGGCTTCGCTGTGGATCGCCCCCACGGCCGTCGCCTGCTCGGTGTTGAGCCGCAGACGCTCGCCGCTGACGGCATAGCCTTCGCGCCAGTCGCGGGGGGCGGGCGCTTCGCTGTTTAGCTCGCACAGGCCTTTACTGCGCAGCGCCTGTAGCGCCGCATCGTTAAATTCGAGCTCGGCTACCTGGTGTCGCCAGATCTTTCCCTGACGCAGGGCGGAGAGCGCCTGCTGCTGCTTTGGCGAGCGCTTCAGGCTGTTGATATCCACCGCCTGGCCCTGTTCGGTTGCAAACCAGTACCAGAGCGGCGCAGCGCTGGCGGGCTTCCCCTGGCGCAGCAGTACGGGCAGGGCGTGAAACAATACATCGCCCAGCGGATGGTGGTAATACTCCGCCGCCCACAGCAGCAGCCGCCAGACCGAGGGCGAGAAGACCGGCTCGCTGTCCAGCACCTCTACTACGCTCTTTAGCTCAGCCAGAGGCAGCTCGCTGCTGTCACTCACCGAGACCACGATGCCCACCCGCTGCTGCTTGCCGAACGGCACGCGCACGCGGCAACCCGCACGGGCAGACAGATCGGCGGGCAGCAGATAGTCAAAGGTGCGGGGCAGCGGAACGGGCAGGGCAACGTGAGCAACGGGCATTTTTTTATCCATGCACTTGAAACTGGCGGGATAGTATACACATTGTGAGAGAGCAGATGCGGATCTGTTTGCATACGGCGGTTAATTTCTGTATGATTCGCCGCCTTTGGTGTTGCATTCCGCCGCCAAAGCTTAATCAATCATCTCGCGTGGTGTCCGGCGTTAGGGCTGGAAGAGCGACGCGGCCTTAACTGAGGTTTCTTCCATGAAAAAAGGTATTCACCCGAATTACGTTGAAATTACTGCAAACTGCTCTTGCGGTAATGTGATCAAAACCCGCTCTACCGTGGGTCACGATCTGAACCTGGACGTGTGCGCCAAATGCCACCCGTTCTACACTGGCAAGCAGCGTGACGTTGCTACCGGTGGCCGTGTTGACCGCTTCAACAAGCGCTTCAGCATCCCAGGCAGCAAGTAATCATTCGCTGCTTAGAAAAAACCGCCTTCGGGCGGTTTTTTTGTGCCTGAATTTTTGTAGGCCGGGTAAGGCGTCAGCCGCCACCCGGCATAGCAGGCCATCATGCAAAAAGGGGCCGAAGCCCCTTTTCTGTCAGTATTCCCATGTGTCCGGGTCGATGCCCAGCTCGCGCATGATAATCTTTGCCTCTTCAGGGATTTCATCGCTGCGCTCTTTGCGCAGGTCTTCATCGTTTGGCAGAGGCTGACCGGTGAACGCGTGCAGGAACGCTTCGCACAGCAGCTCGCTGTTCGTGGCGTGACGCAGGTTGTTGACCTGACGACGGGTGCGTTCATCGGTGAGGATCTTTAACACCTTCAGAGGAATGGAAACCGTAATTTTTTTTACTTGCTCACTCTTCTTACCGTGCTCAGCGTAGGGGCTGATATATTCGCCGCTCCATTCAGCCATGAGATACCTTAATCCTCTTTCTCATTAATAAATGGCCAAAACCCGACTAAACGCAGGGACAGGGCCGTAATCTCGCGTAGTTTACCGTAGAGACGCCACCGTGACACGGAGTATTGGCTCCGCAGATGTGCGCTAATGCAGATAATTTTAACGGCTATTCCCGGTTTGCTCAATCTATACGCAGAGAAGTTTAGATGTCCAGATGTATTGACGTCTATTGTCACAATGCTATTCTGTGGCCTGATTTTTCATCCATTAAGCCAGGAAGCCTTCACATGACGCGTAAACAGGCCACCATTGCAGTGCGTAGCGGATTGAACGATGACGAGCAGTACGGCTGCGTTGTCCCGCCGATTCATCTCTCCAGCACCTATAATTTCACCGATTTCAACGAGCCGCGTGCGCATGACTACTCCCGCCGTGGCAACCCGACGCGCGATGTCGTTCAGCGTGCGCTGGCGGAGCTGGAAGGCGGGGCGGGTGCGGTGCTGACCAATACCGGCATGTCCGCTATCCACCTGGTGACGACGGTCTATCTGAAGCCTGGCGATCTGCTGGTGGCTCCGCACGACTGCTACGGTGGCAGCTACCGTCTGTTTGACAGCCTGGCGAAGCGCGGTTGCTATCGTGTTCTCTTTGTCGATCAAAACGATGAGCAGGCGCTGAAGGCGGCGCTGGCTGAGCAACCGAAGCTGGTGCTGATCGAAAGTCCAAGTAATCCATTGTTGCGCGTCGTGGATATTGCGAAAATCTGTCAGCTGGCCCGCGAAGCCGGTGCAATAAGCGTGGTGGATAACACCTTCCTCAGCCCGGCGCTGCAAAACCCGTTGGCGCTGGGGGCGGATCTGGTGCTGCACTCCTGTACCAAGTACCTCAACGGTCACTCCGACGTCGTCGCGGGCGTGGTGATTGCCAAAGAGGAGGCCACCGTCACCGAACTGGCATGGTGGGCGAATAATATTGGCGTAACCGGTAGCGCGTTTGATAGCTACCTGCTGCTGCGCGGCCTGCGTACGCTGTCGCCGCGCATGGAAGTGGCCCAGCGTAACGCTCAGGCTATCGTTGCGTTCCTGAAGACGCAGCCGCTGGTGAAGAAGCTCTATCACCCGTCGCTGCCGGAAAACCAGGGCCATGAGATTGCCGCCCGCCAGCAGAAAGGCTTCGGCGCGATGCTGAGCTTCGAGCTGGACGGCGATGAGCAGACGCTGCGTCGTTTCTTAAGCGGCCTGTCGCTGTTTACGCTGGCGGAGTCGCTGGGCGGCGTTGAGAGCCTGATCTCCCACGCGGCTACCATGACACACGCAGGCATGGCCGCAGAAGCACGCGCCGCTGCCGGCATCTCCGAGACGCTGCTACGCATCTCGACCGGTATTGAAGATGGTGAAGATTTAATTGCCGATTTGGAAAATGCATTCCGGATCGCAGCGAAGGGGTAAACATGAGTGTGATTGCGCAGGCAGGGGCGAAAGGTCGTCAACTGCATAAATTTGGTGGGAGTAGTCTGGCGGATGTGAAGTGTTACCTGCGTGTCGCCGGTATCATGGCGGAGTATTCACAGCCTGGCGATATGATGGTCGTCTCGGCCGCCGGCAGCACCACCAACCAGTTGATCAGCTGGCTGAAGCTCAGCCAGTCCGACAGGCTCTCTGCGCATCAGGTTCAACAGGCGCTGCGTCGCTATCAGTCCGAGCTTATCAGTGGATTATTACCCCCTGAGACAGCTGATGGGTTAATCAGCGAATTTATTCACGACCTGGAGCGTCTTGCTAGCCTGCTCGACAGCGGTATTACCGACGCGGTCTATGCCGAGGTGGTCGGCCACGGCGAGATCTGGTCTGCACGCCTGATGTCCGCCGTGCTTAATCTGCAGGGGCTGAACGCTGCCTGGCTCGACGCGCGGGAATTTTTACGCGCCGAGCGCTCTGCCCAGCCGCAGGTTAACGAAGGCCTCTCTTATCCGCTGCTGCAACAGCTGATGGTGCAGCACCCGGGTAAACGGCTGGTGGTGACCGGCTTTATCTGCCGCAACGATGCGGGTGAGACCGTACTGCTGGGCCGTAACGGCTCCGACTACTCGGCAACGCAGATTGGCGCGCTGGGCGGCGTCTCCCGCGTGACTATCTGGAGCGACGTGGCCGGGGTCTACAGTGCCGACCCGCGTAAGGTAAAAGATGCCTGCCTGCTGCCGCTGCTGCGTCTGGACGAAGCCAGCGAACTGGCACGCCTGGCCGCCCCGGTGCTCCATGCCCGCACGCTCCAGCCGGTCTCCGGCAGCGATATCGATCTTCAGCTGCGCTGCAGCTACAACCCGGAACAGGGCTCTACGCGTATTGAGCGCGTGCTGGCTTCCGGGACGGGCGCGCGCATCGTTACCAGCCACGACGACGTCTGCCTGATTGAGTTCCAGGTCCCGCCGAGCCAGGATTTTAAGCTGGCGCATAAAGAGATCGATCTGATCCTTAAGCGCGCCCAGCTGCGTCCGCTGGCGGTAGGCGTGCATACCGATCGCAACCTGCTCCAGCTCTGCTACACCTCAGAGGTCGTCGACAGCGCCCTTAAGCTGCTTGATGAAGCCGGGCTGCCGGGCGAGCTGCGCCTGCGTCAGGGGCTAGCCTTGGTGGCGCTGGTTGGCGCGGGCGTGTGCCGTAATCCACTTCATAGCCATCGCTTCTGGCAGCAGCTGAAGGGCCAGCCGGTAGAGTTTATCTGGCAGTCTGACGACAGCATTAGCCTGGTGGCGGTGCTGCGCGTGGGCCCCACCGAAAGTCTGATCCAGGGCCTGCACCAGTCGTTGTTCCGCGCCGAGAAGCGCATTGGCCTGGTGCTGTTCGGCAAAGGCAATATCGGTTCGCGCTGGCTGGAGCTGTTTGCCCGCGAGCAGAGCGCGCTTTCGGCCCGCACCGGCTTTGAATTTGTCCTGGCAGGGGTCGTGGACAGTCGCCGCAGCCTGCTGAGCTATGACGGGCTGGACGCCAGCCGCGCGCTGGCTTTTTTTAATGACGACGCGGTGGAGCACGAAGAGGACTCCCTGTTCCTGTGGATGCGGGCGCACCCCTATGACGATCTGGTGGTGCTCGACGTCACTGCCAGCGAGCAGCTGGCCGATCAGTACCTCGACTTTGCCAGCCACGGTTTTCACGTTATCAGCGCCAACAAGCTGGCTGGCGCGAGCACCAGCGACAAGTATCGCCAGATCCACGACGCCTTCGAAAAAACGGGCCGTCGCTGGCTCTACAACGCCACCGTGGGCGCGGGCCTGCCGGTGAACCATACCGTGCGCGATCTCATCGACAGCGGTGACTCAATTCTCTCTATCAGCGGCATCTTCTCTGGAACGTTGTCGTGGCTGTTCCTGCAGTTTGACGGTACGGTGCCCTTTACTGACCTGGTCGATCAGGCCTGGCAGCAGGGGCTGACCGAGCCGGATCCGCGCGTGGATCTCGCCGGTAAGGACGTCATGCGCAAGCTGGTGATCCTGGCCCGTGAGGCGGGATATGACATCGAGCCGGATCAGGTGCGCGTTGAGTCGCTGGTGCCCGCCGGATGCGAAGAGGGATCGGTGGATCACTTCTTTGAAAACGGCGACGTGCTGAATGAGCAGATGGTGCAGCGTCTGGAAGCGGCGCGCGAGATGGGCCTGGTGCTGCGCTACGTGGCACGTTTTGACGCCAACGGCAAAGCGCGCGTGGGCGTAGAGGCGGTGCGTCCCGAGCATCCGCTGGCGGCCCTGCTGCCGTGCGATAACGTCTTCGCCATTGAGAGCCGCTGGTATCGCGATAACCCGCTGGTGATCCGTGGCCCAGGCGCGGGGCGTGACGTTACTGCGGGCGCTATTCAGTCGGACATCAACCGTCTGGCGCAGCTGCTGTAGTTTATATTTATCCCCTCTCTGCCAGGAGAGGGGCCTTCTGCCTCCGGCATGAACTTTTTTCATCTTCCCTGAACATTCCTCACCAATAACCGCGATATTTCTGTTGACGTTATCCGGCTTTTACGTCATTTTGGCATCTGGACGTCTAAACGTATAGAAGTTCACACAACAACAACCCAGATATGCGATTGATGAGGTAAGGTATGAGCTTTTTTCACGCCAACCAGCGGGAAGCCCTGAATCAGAGCCTGGCAGAAGTGCAGGGGCAGATTAACGTATCCTTTGAGTTTTTCCCGCCGCGCACCAGTGAAATGGAACAGACCCTCTGGCACTCCATCGATCGCTTAAGCAGCCTGAAGCCAAAGTTTGTTTCGGTGACCTACGGCGCGAACTCCGGCGAGCGTGACCGCACGCACAGCATCATCAAGGGCATTAAAGATCGTACCGGCCTTGAGGCCGTGCCGCATCTGACCTGTATCGACGCCACCCGCAACGAACTGCGCGCTATTGCCCAGGATTACTGGAACAACGGTATTCGCCATATTGTGGCCCTGCGCGGCGATCTGCCGCCAAACGGCGGTAAACCAGAGATGTACGCCGCCGATCTGGTTGCGCTGTTAAAAGAGGTCGCTGATTTTGATATCTCCGTGGCCGCCTATCCAGAAGTGCATCCAGAGGCCAAAAGCGCCCAGGCAGATCTGCTCAACCTGAAGCGCAAAGTCGACGCCGGTGCGAGTCGGGCCATCACCCAGTTCTTTTTTGACGTTGAGAGCTATCTGCGTTTTCGCGACCGCTGCGCAGCTACCGGCATTGATGTCGAGATCATTCCAGGCATTTTGCCGGTCTCTAACTTCAAGCAGGCGAAGAAGTTTGCCGACATGACCAACGTGCGTATTCCGGCCTGGATGTCGCAGATGTTTAACGGCCTCGATGACGATGCCGAAACCCGCAAGCTGGTAGGGGCAAGCATCGCGATGGATATGGTGAAGATCCTGAGCCGCGAAGGGGTAAAAGATTTCCACTTCTATACCCTGAACCGCGCTGAAATGAGCTACGCTATCTGCCACACGTTGGGCGTACGTCCCGCGCTGTAAAAAAACCGCTTCGGCGGTTTTTTATTGTCCAATTGATTCGGGTGATGAATGCCATTGTCAGGACCCATATCTGCCACTTAATTACTAATAAAAACAGACGGATTTAACTATCAAATCTGTGGATGAATTCAACTATCTCTCATTAAGAGTGGTGTATATCGTAGCGGTAACATCATATTGGGAGCAGATAGATGAGTGCATCAGACGATATCCATAACACACTTTCCACAGGCAAATGTCCGTTTCACCAGGGCGGTGCCGACCGCAGCGCCGGCGCAGGAACAACCAGCCGCGACTGGTGGCCGAAACAGCTCCGCGTCGACCTGCTGAACCAGCACTCAAACCGCTCTAATCCGCTGGGCGACGATTTTGACTACCGCAATGAATTCAGCAAACTCGACTACTCTGCGCTGAAAGGCGATCTCAAAGCGCTGCTGACCGATTCACAGCCGTGGTGGCCTGCCGACTGGGGCAGCTACGTTGGCCTCTTTATTCGTATGGCATGGCACAGCGCCGGGACCTACCGCTCTATCGACGGTCGCGGCGGCGCGGGCCGGGGCCAGCAGCGTTTTGCCCCCCTTAACTCCTGGCCAGATAACGTCAGTCTCGACAAGGCGCGTCGTCTGCTGTGGCCGATCAAACAGAAATACGGCCAGAAAATCTCCTGGGCCGATCTCTTTATTCTCGCCGGTAACGTGGCGCTGGAGAACTCCGGCTTCCGCACCTTTGGTTTCGGTGCCGGGCGTGAAGACGTTTGGGAGCCGGATCTGGACGTTAACTGGGGCGATGAAAAAACCTGGCTGAAGCATCGCCACCCTGAAGCGCTGGCGAAAGCGCCCTTGGGCGCAACCGAGATGGGCCTGATCTACGTGAACCCGGAAGGTCCGGACCATAGCGGCGAGCCGATCTCTGCTGCTGCCGCCATTCGCGCTACCTTCGGCAATATGGGTATGAATGACGAAGAGACCGTGGCGCTGATTGCGGGCGGCCATACGCTGGGTAAAACCCACGGTGCGGCGGCGGCCACGCACGTTGATGTCGATCCCGAGGCTGCGCCTATTGAAGCGCAGGGCCTGGGCTGGAGCAGCAGCTACGGCAGCGGCAGCGGGGCGGATGCCATCACCTCCGGGCTGGAAGTAGTCTGGACGCAGACCCCGACCCAGTGGAGCAACTATTTCTTTGAGAACCTGTTCAAATACGAGTGGGTGCAGACCCGCAGCCCTGCCGGTGCGATCCAGTTCGAAGCGGTTGATGCTCCGGAAATTATCCCCGATCCTTTCGATCCGGCGAAAAAGCGTAAGCCCACCATGCTGGTGACCGATCTAACGCTGCGTTTTGATCCTGAGTTCGAGAAGATCTCCCGTCGCTTCCTGAACGATCCGCAGGCCTTCAACGAAGCCTTTGCCCGAGCCTGGTTCAAGCTGACGCACCGTGATATGGGGCCAAAAGCGCGCTACATCGGACCGGAAGTGCCGAAAGAAGATCTGATCTGGCAGGACCCGCTGCCGCAGGCGATCTTTAATCCTTCTCAGGAGGACATTGCCAGCCTGAAGGGCGAGATTGCCGCCTCTGGACTCTCGGTAAGCGAACTGGTGTCGGTGGCATGGGCCTCTGCCTCTACCTTCCGCGGTGGCGATAAGCGCGGCGGCGCGAACGGGGCGCGTTTAGCGCTGGCTCCGCAACGTGATTGGGACGTTAACGCGACGGCGACTCGTGCCCTGCCGGTTCTGGAGGCCATTCAGCGTACGGCAAACAAGGCCTCGCTGGCGGATATTATCGTTCTGGCCGGGGTTGTTGGCGTTGAGCTGGCGGCAAAAGAGGCGGGCGTGGCTATCGAAGTGCCGTTTGCCCCGGGTCGCGTGGATGCCCGTCAGGATCAGACCGACATCGAGATGTTCGAACTGATGAAGCCGATTGCCGACGGTTTCCGTAACTATCGCACGGCGCTCGACACCTCGACCACGGAGTCGCTGCTGATCGATAAAGCGCAGCAGCTAACGCTGACCGCGCCGGAAATGACGGCGCTGGTAGGTGGCCTGCGCGTGTTGGGGGCTAATTTTGATGGCAGCCAGCACGGCGTCTTTACCCAGCGTGTGGGCGTACTCAGCAATGACTTCTTCGTGAATCTGCTGGATATGCGCACCGAGTGGAAGGCGACCGATGATAGCTCTGAGCTGTTTGCGGGACGGGATCGCCTGAGTGGCGAGGTGAAATATACCGCTACCCGTGCCGATCTGGTATTTGGTTCTAACTCTATCCTGCGTGCGCTGGCGGAAGTCTACGCCAGCAATGACGGCCACGAGAGGTTTGTGAAAGCCTTCGTCGACGCCTGGGTGAAGGTGATGAATCTCGACCGCTTCGATCTGCGCTAAACGCTAAATATGAAAATCCCCGCTTGTGCGGGGATTTTTTTAGTGTGTAGGCCGGGTAAGCGCAGCGCCACCCGGCAGATCTGCTCTATTTAATGCGTTATATCTAACGGCAACGCATCGTAGTCGTGCAGAGCGTTTTTCTTGTACGGGTTACCAATCCAGCGCGTGGCCTGTACAAACTGCGGGCTGGTGATTGACCGTGTCGGGTCAAAGCCATCGTAGCGCAGCCCTGCCAAATCGGACCAGGTGTGGATCAGCTGCGAGCTGCTGTACTTGCGGTCGACGTCGGCGGTGAGGTCGCGCGGGTGCGCTTCCTGCCATGACGGCGAGGTCCACAGAATAAACGGGATAGTGTACATATGCCGCGTCGGGGCCTCTTCATTACGTCCCTGCATGTTATGCGGCGGCGTATCGTAGACCTCTTCTCCATGATCGGAGAAGTAGAGCAGGAAGCCGTTAGGATCGGTGGCTTTGTAGTCATTGATCAGGCTGGCCAGCACATGGTCATTGAAGCGGTTAGCATTGTCGTAGTCGTTATACGATGCCAGCTGCTCTGGGCTTAACCCTGCCGGGGCGCCCTCGGTTTTACCATCAAAGACGCTCCACTGTTCCGGATAGCGGTACTCATATTTGATATGCGTGCCCAGCAGATGCACGATGATGAACTTCTTCGGTGCAGGATCGGCCAGCACCTCTTTAAACGGCTCCAGCACGTTGGTGTCGTACTCGCGTGCGCTCTGGGTGCGCTGCTGGTTCATATAGAACTGCTTGTCTGTCTGCTGCGAGAACACCGTCAGCATGGTGTTGCGTTCGGTCATGGTCTGCTGGTTAGTGATCCAGAACGTCTTGTACCCGGCCTGCTTCATCAGGTTCATCAGCGACGGTTTTGTCAGGTAGAGATCCGGGTTTTTCTCGTCGGCAAAGGTCAGCGCCTGCTGCAGGATCTCAATGGTATAGGGGCGCGAGGTGACCACGTGGTTGAAGACCGTCAGGTTCTTGTCGGTTTTGTGCATCTTGTCCAGCTCCGGCGTGGTTTCACGCGGGTAGCCGTAGAGGCTCATATGGTTACGCTGCGTTGATTCACCAATCACCAGCACCAGCGTACGCGGCGCATTGCCGGAGCTATCCTGCAGGTTCGCCAGCGGCGGCAGGGCATTGTTGCTGTTTAATAGTTTCGTCAGGCTCGCCAACTGGTGGCGATACTCAACGTAGCCCGCCACAAACTGCCACGGCGCGGCAGGTTCAAGACGGCCTGAGAGGCTGATCAGCGCGCGTTTGACGCTCTTCTTCTGAACCAGCACCTTATGTGCGACTGGATTAATAATCAGCCCGTAGAGGATGGCAAAGCAGACCAGCCAGCGCCACGGCGTGGGGACCGTGACCGGACGCAGGCGCGTCCACAGGACGATCGCCACCGCCGTATAGCCCAGCGCCACCAGCACCAGCTTCAGGCTGAAGTACTGGCTCAGGAATTCGCTGGCCTCGCTGGTGTTGGACTCAAACATGACGTACAGAACGCTCTGGGAGAACTCCTGGCCGTAAATAACGTAATAGCCCAGCGCGGCGAGCGAGGGAAGCCACAGGATCACGCCGATGATGGCTGCCAACGTGCGGATCTGTCGGGGAAAGAGCAGCAGCGGAATAAGCCACAGAGAACTAAACAGCAGAGAGTCCCGCAGGCCCACGGAGCCGCTGTAGCCGGTAATAATAATGGCGACCTGCAGAACGGAAGAGAAGTAACAGACGTAGAGCAAGGCCCACAGTAAGGCCTTCCAGCTAAAAGCGGCATTCGCCGAAGAGGATGTAGAGAGCATAACAAAAACGTGCCTTATCAAAGTCGCTGGAGTAGCGCGCAAAGATTAAGCAGCGTTGCTTAAGTTAACCTTAACGAGGCGAGGGATAAGGCAAATAACCGCTTCCCCCACCGGATAGCGGGGGAAGCAGAGGAGGGCAGATTAACCGGTGTTACGCATACCGGCCGCGACGCCGGCGATGGTGACCATCAGCGCCTGCTCAACGCGAGGATCCGGCTCTCGCCCCTCCTCTTCCGCCTGGCGCGAGCGATGCAGCAGCTCGGCCTGCAGTACGTTGAGCGGATCGGTGTAGATGTTACGCAGCTGGATGGACTCGGCGATCCACGGCAGATCGGCCATCAGATGCGAGTCGTTGGCGATAGCCAGCACGGCTTTGATGTCATCTTCCAGCAGCTGGCGTAGTTCGCTGCCCAGCGGCCACAGCGCCTGTTTCACCAGGCGGCGGTCGTAGTAATCTGCCAGCCAGAGGTCGGCTTTGGCAAAGACCATCTCCAGCATGCCCAGACGGGTGGAGAAGAACGGCCAGTCGCGGCACATGGTTTCCAGATCGCTCTGTTTACCCTCTTTCATCACCTTTTGCAGTGCCGCACCCGCGCCTAACCAGGCCGGCAGCATCAGACGGTTCTGCGTCCAGGCAAAGATCCACGGAATTGCGCGCAGGGACTCTACGCCGCCGGTGGCACGACGTTTTGCCGGACGCGATCCGAGCGGCAGCTTGCCCAGCTCCTGCTCGGGCGTAGCGGAGCGGAAGTAGGGGACGAAATCTTCATTTTCACGTACGTAGCCGCGATACATCTCGCAGGAGATGTCTGACAGCTCGTCCATGATATGACGCCACTCCTCTTTTGGCTCCGGCGGCGGCAGCAGGTTAGCTTCCAGAATGGCGCTGGTGTAGAGCGACAGGCTGCTGACGGTAATTTCCGGCAGGCCGTACTTGAAGCGAATCATCTCACCCTGCTCGGTGACGCGCAGACCGCCTTTCAGGCTACCCGGCGGCTGGGAGAGCAGCGCCGCATGGGCCGGAGCGCCGCCGCGACCGATGGAGCCGCCGCGACCGTGGAACAGCGTCAGTTCAATGCCCGCTTTTTCACAGGTCTTGATTAGCGCATCCTGCGCCTGGTACTGCGCCCAGGAGGCCGCCATTACGCCCGCGTCTTTCGCCGAGTCGGAATAGCCGATCATGACCATCTGTTTGCCCTGAATAAAGCCGCGATACCAGTCGATATTCAGTAGCTGGGTCATCACGTCATTGGCATTGTTCAGGTCATCAAGGGTTTCGAACAGCGGCGCGACCGGCAGGGCAAAAGTGATCCCGGCCTCTTTCAGCAGCAGGTGCACGGCCAGCACGTCGGACGGGGTTTTCGCCATCGAGATGACGTAGGCGGCAACGGAGCCTTGCGGCGCATCAACGATCGCTTTACAGGTGTTGAGTACTTCACGGGTTTCGTTGCTTGGTTCCCAGCTACGCGGCAGCAGGGGACGCTTAGAGTTCAGTTCGCGGATCAGGAATGCCTGTTTGTCGGCTTCCGACCAGCTTTCATAGTCGCCAATACCGAGATAGCGGGTCAGCTCGCCCAGCGCTTCGGTGTGGCGGGTGCTCTCCTGGCGGACGTCGATACGCACCAGCGGCACGCCAAAACATTTCACGCGGCGCAGGGTATCCAGCAGTTCGCCGTTAGCGATAATGCCCATGCCGCAGGCCTGAAGTGATTTATAGCAGGCGTAGAGCGGCCCCCATAGCTGCTCGTTCTGGCTAATCAGGCCAGCCGGCTTCGGCAGACGCTGGCCCTTCAGGCGCGCTTCCAGCCAGGCCTGGGTCGCCATCAGCTGGCCGCGCAGCCCCTTCAGCAGGTAGCGGTACGGTTCGCTTGCCCCGGCTTCGCCAACCAGCTCGCTCAGCTCATCGGTACACTCCACCATCGACAGCTCGGAGATGAGCACCTGAATATCCTTCAGGAACAGATCGGTCGCTTTCCAGCGGCTCAGCAGCAGAACGTGGCGGGTGATCTCTGCGGTGACGTTCGGGTTGCCGTCGCGGTCGCCGCCCATCCAGGAGGTGAAGCGCACCGGAACGAAATCCACCGGCAGCTTATAGCCAAGGTTTTCGTCGAGCTGCTCGTTCAGCTCACGCAGGTAGTTCGGCACCCCTTCCCACAGGCTGTTTTCCACCACCGCAAAGCCCCACTTGGCCTCGTCAACCGGGCTGGGACGGTGCTTGCGGATCTCGTCAGTATGCCAGGACTGGGCAATCAGCTGGCGCAGACGGCGCATCAGCTGGTTGCGTTCATAATCAGCAATCTCTTTATTATCTAACTGTTTGAGGCAGTTGTTGACCTCTACCATCTTGTGGATCAGGGTCCGGCGGGTGATCTCTGTCGGATGGGCGGTGAGGACTAGCTCCAGCGACAGCGACTCCACCGCTTTTTTAATAATGCCTTCATTGAGATCGGGCTGATCCTTCAGCTTTCTAAGGGTGCGGGCGATCACTTCCGGGTTGCTGGCCGCTTCGCCCTGCGGCGAAATGCTGTGGTACTGCTCGGCGGTATTGGCCAGGTTCAGAAACTGGCTAAAGGCGCGGGCGACCGGCAGCAGCTCGTCATTCGACAGATTTTGCAGCGTGGTGAGCAGCTCCTGGCGGTTGGCTTCGTTGCCCGCCCGTGAGGATTTAGACAGCTTACGGATCGTTTCGACGCGATCGAGAATGTTCTCTCCCAGCGCCTCTTTGATGGTCTCTCCCAGCAGCTTGCCGAGCATACTGACATTACTACGCAAAGCGGAATATTGTTCGTTCATGTTAACCCAGACACCCCATCTCAATTATAAATGTCCTGTATCTGAAATCTGCCGGACATTTTTCTCAGTTGTCCTTTATAAAGCCACGTAAAAACCCGTGCGTCAATTGCGGCGAAATCGGTTCAGCAAACGAATAAATGTGCGTAATTTACGAAATTTAATTCGCTTTAAAGAAGATAAGTAGAACTTATGTTAACGACGACGTTTTACCCTCTCCCGTAGAAGAGGGTAGCGCATTTAGTGCCAGCAAAAGTGGTGCACGACCTGGGTAATTAGCTCCCGGGTGGGCTTGATAAAGCGCGTCTCCAGGTACTCATCCGGCTGGTGGGCCTGGTTGATTGAGCCGGGGCCGAGCACCAGAGTTGGGCAGAGCGTCTGGATAAACGGCGCTTCAGTGCAGTAGTTCACCACGTCGGTCTTGGTGCCGAGCAGCTTTTCCACCACCTGAACCAGCTGGTGATCCGGCGGGCATTCATAGCCCGGAATTGGTGGATGCAGCTCGGCGACGTTCAGACGTCCCGGCCAGCGTTCGCTCACCGGGGCCAGCGCGTCGTTTACCAGGCCGTTGAGATCGTTCAGCGTCATGCCCGGCAGGGGACGAATGTCCATGTGCAGCTCGCAGCAGGCGCAGATGCGGTTTGAGGCATCGCCGCCGTGCAGGCTGCCGAGGTTCAACGTCGGATAAGGTACGGTAAAGGCGTCAAAGTGATAGCGCTCTTTCAGAGAATCACGCAGCTGCATCAGGCGGCCAATGGCGTCGTGCATTAGTTCGATGGCGTTAACGCCGCGCGCCGGATCGCTGGAGTGGCCCGACTGGCCCAGCACCCGTACCGCCGTAGAGATATGGCCTTTGTGAGCACGGATCGGCTGCAGCGAGGTCGGCTCGCCAATGATCGCGCAGTCCGGACGAATGGCGGCGTTCTCAGAGAAGTAGCGCGCCCCCGCCATGCTGGTCTCTTCATCGGCGGTCGCCAGAATGTAGAGCGGCTTTTTCAGCTTGGTCACGTCCACGTCACGCAGCGCATCAAGAATAAAGGCGAAAAAGCCCTTCATGTCCGCCGTGCCGAGGCCGTAGAGTTTGTTATCGTGCTCGGTCAGGGTAAAGGGATCGCGGGTCCAGCGACCATCGTCGAAGGGCACCGTATCGGTATGCCCAGCCAGCAGCAGGCCGCCTGCGCCTTCGCCAATGCTGGCCAGCATGTTGAATTTGTTGCGCGTGTCGGGTACCGGCTGGATCTCTACGTTAAACCCGAGGTCGCCAAACCACCCGCCAAGCAGATTGATTAAAGACGCATTGCTCTGATCCAGCGATTCTTCCGTCGCGCTGATGGACGGCGTGGCTATCAGGGCGCGGTAGATCTCGATAAATGGCGGTAAATTCATTTTCATTGTTGACACACCTTAGGTCGTGATAGTATCAATATTCATGCAGTAAATGTGAATAAAAATACATTAACGTTGAGCATAAAGGAACCCGATGTTGAATACGCTGATTGTAGGCGCTAGCGGTTATGCGGGCGCAGAGCTTGTAAGCTACGTGAATCGCCATCCTCATATGACCATAACCGCTTTGACCGTGTCAGCGCAAAGCAATGATGCAGGAAAATTAATCTCCGATCTGCACCCGCAGCTGAAAGGCATTGTCGACCTGCCTCTGCAGCCGATGTCCGATATCAGTGAGTTTGTTGCGGGTGTTGACGTGGTATTCCTGGCGACCGCTCACGAGGTGAGTCACGACCTGGCCCCGCAGTTTTTAGCGGCAGGCTGTGTGGTGTTTGACCTCTCCGGCGCGTTCCGCGTTAACGATGCTGCGTTCTATGAAAAATTCTATGGCTTCACTCACCAGCACCCGCAGCTGCTTGAGCAGGCGGTGTACGGCCTGGCGGAGTGGAGCGCTGACAAACTGAAAGAGGCGCAGCTGGTGGCGGTACCGGGCTGCTACCCGACGGCGGCGCAGCTGTCGCTGAAGCCGCTGATCGACGCCGGGCTGCTGGATCTTAACCAGTGGCCGGTGATCAACGCCACCAGCGGCGTCAGCGGTGCCGGGCGCAAGGCGGCGATCTCAAACAGCTTCTGTGAAGTGAGCCTGCAGCCGTACGGCATCTTTAACCATCGCCATCATCCGGAAATTACGACTCATCTCGGTACGGATGTGATTTTTACCCCGCATCTGGGCAGCTTCCCGCGTGGGATCCTCGAAACCATTACCTGTCGCCTGAAGCCGGGCGTGACCAAAGAGCAGGTTGCGGGCACGTTCCTGCAGGCGTATGCCGATAAGCCGCTGGTACGTCTCTATGACAAAGGCGTTCCAGCGCTGAAAAACGTGGTCGGGCTACCGTTTTGTGACATCGGCTTTGCCGTGCAGGATGCGCATCTGATTATCGTCGCCGCAGAGGATAACCTACTCAAAGGCGCTGCCGCCCAGGCAATGCAGTGTGCAAATATTCGTTTCGGCTATCCTGAAACGCAGTCTCTTATTTAAGGTGTGATGATGAATCCATTAATTATCAAACTCGGTGGTGTACTGCTGGATAGCGAAGAGGCGCTGGCGCGTCTGTTTACCGCCCTGGTTAACTATCGTGAGTCGCATCAGCGTCCGCTGGTGATCGTTCACGGCGGCGGCTGCGTGGTCGATGAGCTGATGAAGCAGCTTAACCTGCCGGTGACCAAGAAAAATGGCCTGCGCGTCACGCCTGCCGACCAGATCGACATTATTACCGGCGCGCTGGCGGGTACCGCTAACAAAACGCTGCTGGCCTGGGCGAAGAAGCATAAGATTGCTTCGGTGGGCCTGTTCCTCGGCGACGGCGATAGCGTGAAGGTCACCCAGCTTGATGACGATCTGGGTCACGTGGGCCAGGCGCAGCCCGGTTCGCCTACGCTGATTAACACGCTGCTGGAAGGTGGCTTCCTGCCGGTCATCAGCTCTATCGGCGTGACCGACGATGGTCTGCTGATGAACGTCAACGCCGACCAGGCAGCGACGGCGCTGGCGGCAACGCTCGGCGCGGATCTGATCCTGCTCTCCGACGTGAGCGGCATTCTGGACGGTAAGGGCCAGCGCATCGCTGAGATGACGGCGGCGAAAGCCGAGCAGCTGATCGCTCAGGGCATTATTACCGATGGCATGATCGTCAAGGTCAACGCCGCGCTGGACGCCGCCCGCACGCTGGGCCGCCCGGTGGATATCGCCTCCTGGCGTCACGCGGAGCAACTTCCGGCGCTGTTCAACGGCACGCCGATTGGCACGCGTATTTTAGCGTAAACTTTTATTGAATGACCGTAGGCCGGGTAAGCGCAGCGCCACCCGGCGGAACTAACGTATAAAGGAACGATGTTATGGCACTTTGGGGTGGGCGTTTTACACAGGCAGCGGATCAGCGGTTCAAACAGTTCAACGACTCTTTGCGCTTCGACTACCGCCTGGCCGAGCAGGATATTGTCGGCTCTGTGGCCTGGTCCAAAGCGCTGGTAACGGTGGGCGTGCTGACCGCCGATGAGCAAGTACAGCTAGAAGAGGCGCTGAACAACCTGCTGGAAGAGGTGCGCCTTAACCCAGAGCAGATCCTCGAGAGCGACGCCGAAGACATCCATAGCTGGGTGGAAGGCAAGCTGATCGACAAAGTTGGCCCGCTGGGTAAAAAACTGCACACCGGCCGTAGCCGTAACGACCAGGTGGCGACCGATCTGAAACTGTGGTGTAAAGACACCGTGGCCGAGCTGCTGGCGGCAAACCGTCAGCTGCAGGGCGCGCTGGTCGAGACCGCACAGGCTAACCAGGATGCGGTGATGCCGGGCTATACCCACCTGCAGCGTGCGCAGCCGGTGACTTTTGCTCACTGGTGCCTGGCCTACGTTGAGATGTTAGCCCGTGATGAAAGCCGTCTGCAGGATGCCCTGAAGCGTCTGGACGTTAGCCCGCTGGGATGCGGCGCGCTGGCCGGAACGGCCTATGAGATCGACCGCGAGCAGCTGGCGGGCTGGCTGGGCTTTGCCAGCGCGACCCGCAACAGCCTCGATACCGTATCCGACCGCGACCACGTGCTGGAGCTGCTCTCTGACGCCTCTATCGGCATGGTACATCTGTCGCGCTTTGCCGAAGATCTTATCTTCTTCAACACCGGTGAAGCAGGCTTTGTTGAGCTCTCCGACCGTGTCACCTCCGGCTCCTCGCTGATGCCGCAGAAGAAAAACCCGGATGCGCTGGAGCTGATCCGGGGTAAATGCGGTCGCGTGCAGGGTGCCCTGACCGGCATGATGATGACCCTGAAAGGGCTGCCGCTGGCCTACAACAAAGATATGCAGGAAGACAAAGAGGGGCTGTTTGATGCTCTCGACACCTGGCTGGACTGCCTGCACATGGCCGCGCTGGTGCTGGACGGCATTCAGGTGAAACGTCCGCGCTGTCAGGAAGCGGCGCAGCAGGGCTACGCTAACGCTACCGAGCTGGCGGACTATCTGGTGGCGAAGGGCGTACCGTTCCGTGAAGCGCACCATATTGTGGGTGAAGCCGTTGTAGAGGCCATCGCCCAGGGTAAACCGCTGGAGGATCTGGCCCTGGCCGATCTGCAAAAATTCAGCAGCGTGATTGGCGACGACGTCTATCCGATCCTCTCCCTGCAATCCTGTCTGGATAAGCGTGCGGCGAAAGGCGGCGTATCGCCAACGCAGGTCGCCCAGGCCATTAACGACGCCAGAACGCGCCTGATTTAATCACGCTGTAGCCAGCGACGCCGGGCCTGGACCCGGCTTTTTTTTATACAAAAAATGGCCTGTGGAGCCAGAGAGTGCTTGATAGGGATAATCATTGATTGCTATTCTATCTATCGCCATGAACTATCGTGGCGCCGGAGGATGAATAATGAATATTCGTGATCTTGAATACCTGGTAGCGTTAGCCGAACACCGTCATTTCCGCCGGGCGGCCGACTCTTGCCACGTTAGCCAGCCCACGCTCAGCGGGCAGATCCGCAAGCTGGAAGATGAGCTGGGCGTGATGCTGCTGGAGCGCACCAGCCGCAAGGTGCTGTTTACCCAGGCTGGCCTGCTGCTGGTGGATCAGGCGCGCACGGTGCTGCGCGAGGTCAAAGTGCTCAAGGAGATGGCAAGCCAGCAGGGGGAGACCATGTCTGGACCGCTGCATATTGGCCTGATCCCGACCGTTGGACCCTACCTGCTGCCGCAGATTATTCCGCTGCTGCACCAAACTTTCCCTAAGCTAGAGATGTACCTGCATGAAGCGCAGACTCAACAGCTGCTGGCTCAGCTGGACAGCGGCAAGCTGGACTGTGCCATTCTGGCGCTGGTGAAAGAGAGCGAAGCCTTTATCGAAGTTCCGCTGTTTGATGAGCCGATGATGCTGGCGATCTATGAGGATCACCCGTGGGCGAACCGCGACCGCGTCCCGATGGCCGATCTGGCGGGTGAAAAGCTGCTGATGCTGGAGGATGGCCACTGCCTGCGCGATCAGGCGATGGGCTTCTGCTTTGAGGCAGGCGCTGACGAAGATACCCACTTCCGTGCCACCAGCCTTGAAACGCTGCGTAACATGGTAGCTGCCGGTAGCGGCATTACCCTGCTGCCTGCGCTGGCCGTGCCCTCTGAACGCAAGCGCGACGGGGTTATCTACCTGCCGTGCATCAAGCCGGAGCCGAAGCGCACCATCGGTCTGGTCTACCGTCCGGGATCGCCGCTGCGCAGCCGCTATGAGCAGCTGGCTGAGGCCATCCGTACTACAATGGATGGCCATTTCGACAGAGCGTTAAAAGAGGCGGTTTAAGCCATTTAGTGCCGCTACCCGATAGGCTTCCGCCATAGTCGGGTAGTTAAAGGTGGTGTTAACGAAGTACTCGATGGTGTTACCGCCGCCTTTCTGCTCCATAATCGCCTGGCCGATGTGAATAATTTCAGCCGCGCGCTCGCCAAAGCAGTGGATCCCCAAAATCTCTTTCGTCTCGCGGTGGAACAGAATCTTCAGCGTACCGACGCTCATCCCGACAATCTGCGCCCGCGCCAGGTGCTTAAACTGCGCCCGACCCACTTCGTAGGGCACCTTCATTGCCGTCAGCTGCTGCTCTGTTTTACCAACCGAGCTGATCTCCGGAATGGTGTAGATCCCGGTGGGGATATCTTCCACCAGATGCGCCGTTGCTTCACCTTTAACCATCGCCTGAGCTGCAATGCGTCCCTGATCGTAGGCGGCAGAGGCCAGGCTTGGGTAGCCGATGACATCGCCCACGGCGTAGATATGCGGCTGTGCGGTCTGGTACATGCTGTTGACCTTCAACAGCCCGCGACCGTCGGCCTCCAGGCCAACGTTGGCCAGCTGCAGGCTATCGGTGTTGCCGGTGCGTCCGTTGGCGTAGAGCAGGCAGTCGGCCTTAAGCTTTTTGCCTGATTTCAGGTGCATAATCACCCCGTCGTCCGTGCCCTCAATCTGCTCATACTCTTCGTTGTGGCGTATCACCACGCCGTTATTCCAGAAGTGGTAGGAGAGCGAGTCCGACATCTCCTGGTCAAGAAACGCCAGCAGGCGGTCGCGGGTGTTGATCAGATCGACTTTGACATCCATTCCTCGAAAGATCGACGCATACTCACAGCCAATCACCCCGGCACCATAGATGATCACGTGGCGTGGCTCATGCTGCATGCTGAGGATTGAGTCGCTGTCATAGACGCGAGGATGGGCAAAATCGACATCTGCCGGATGGTAGGGGCGAGAGCCGCAGGCGATAACAAACTTCTCCGCTGTCAGCGTCTCTACCGTACCGTCATGGCACTCCAGCGCCAGCGTATGCGCATCAACAAAGTGGGCGTCGCCCTGCAGAATTTCACAGCGGTTACGCTCATAAAATCCCTGGCGCATTCGCGTCTGCTGATTGATCACGCTGTCGGCATGGTTAAGGATGTCGGCAAAGGAGGAACGGAGAAGGCGGGAGTGGTCACTGTACAGAGGGTTTTGATTAAATTCGATAATACGGCTGACCGCGTGGCGAAGCGCCTTCGAAGGGATGGTGCCCCAGTGGGTGCATCCGCCGCCCACGTTATGGTATCGCTCAAGAACGGCGACTTTGGCACCTTGTTTTACCAGCCCCATAGCAGCGCCTTCGCCACCGGGACCGGAACCTATCACTATTGCATCGTAATCGTAAGTGTGTGGCATGGTAGGGCTTACCTGTTCTTATACATAAAAACAACATAATAGTAACATCGTTAAGGGGATAACCCAATTATCGCTCTGTTTTTTTGCCGTACTATTTTTTTATTCTGCTTTCGCCCGTAGTGACGTCATTAAAGGTGCAACAGCATGTAAACAATCATTCACAAAGCCAGGCAAACCGATTAGCTTATCTCTGGTATAGTGCCAGCAGGCCTTTGGAAGGATTCAGACATCGTGATGGGCGTTAGAGCGCAACAAAAAGAACGAACCCGGCGTTCGCTGGTGGAAGCGGCATTTAGTCAGCTAAGCGCTGAGCGTAGTTTTGCCAGCCTGAGTCTGCGCGAAGTGGCGCGCGAGGCGGGCATTGCCCCAACGTCATTCTATCGCCATTTCCGCGATGTGGATGAGCTTGGCCTGACGATGGTCGACGAGAGCGGCCTGATGCTGCGCCAGCTGATGCGCCAGGCGCGCCAGCGTATTGCCAAAGGCGGTAGCGTGATCCGCACCTCCGTCTCCACCTTTATGGAGTTTATCGGCAATAACCCCAACGCGTTTCGTCTGCTGCTGCGCGAACGTTCAGGCACCTCCAGCGCTTTTCGCGCCGCCGTTGCCCGTGAGATCCAGCACTTTATCGCGGAACTCGCCGACTATCTGGAAATCGAAAGCCATATGCCGCGGGCGTTCACCGAGGCCCAGGCCGAAGCGATGGTCACTATTGTATTCAGCGCTGGCGCAGAAGCGCTGGACGTGGGTCCAGAGCAGCGCCGCCAGCTGGAAGAGCGCCTGGTGCTGCAATTGAGGATGATTTCGAAGGGCGCGTACTACTGGTATCGCCGTGAGCAGGAAAGAATGTCGCATCAACCCGATGAGTGAAGGACGAGTAATGAAACAGTCAGGTCAAGATAAAGGTACGTTGCTGCTGGCGCTGATCGCTGGCTTATCGATTAACGGTACGTTTACGGCGATTTTCAGCTCAATCGTGCCGTTTTCGCTGTTCCCGGTTATCTCTCTGGTGCTGGCGGTCTACTGCCTGCATCAGCGCTATCAAAATCGCACCATGCCGCTGGGGCTGCCAGCGCTGGCCGCCGCCTGCTTTATTTTAGGCGTGCTGCTCTACAGTGCGGTGGTACGGGCCGAGTATCCGGCCATTGGCTCTAACTTTGTTCCTGCCGTGCTGTCGGTGGTGCTGGTATTCTGGATTGGCTACCGCCTGCGTAACCGCAAGCATGAGCTGACGGAATAGATAAGCACGTAGGCCGGATAAGCGTAGCGCCATCCGGCGTTTTCGGCGGGTGGCAGGGTTATTTTCTGGTCAGCAGCACCCCGCACTCCATATGGTGCGTGTAGGGGAACTGATCGAACAGCGCCAGGCGTTCCACCTGATGCGTCTGGCTGAAGGTCTCCAGGTTCTGGCACAGCGTCTCCGGGTTGCAGGAGATGTACAGAATACGCGGATAGGCCTGCACCATCTTCTCTGTTTCGCTATCCAGCCCGCTGCGCGGCGGATCGACAAAAATCGTCTCGCAGCGATAGCCCTTCAGGTCGACACCCTGCAGGCGATTAAACTCACGTACCCCGTTCATCGCCTGGGTAAACTCCTCTGCCGCCATGCGGATAATCTGCACGTTATCGATCTGGTTGGCCGCGATGTTGTACTGCGCCGCCGCCACCGACGGCTTGGCGATTTCGGTCGCCAGCACACGGTCGAAGTTGCGCGCCAGCGCCAGGGAGAAGTTGCCGTTGCCACAGTAAAGCTCCAGCAGGTCACCGGTTGAATCGGTGGTCACGTCCAGCGCCCACTCCAGCATCTGGATGTTCATCGCTGCGTTAGGCTGGGTAAAGCTGTTCTCGACCTGACGGTAGATCATCTCCCGGCCCGCCACCGGCAGGCGCTCATCAACATAATCTTGATCCAGCATGACCTTGGTTTTGGTCGCCCGGCCAATGATATGCACGTTTAAACCCTGTTCGCGCAGCGCATCACGCAGCGCCTGCGCCTCGGCCTGCCACGCCTCGTCCAGCTTTTTATGGTACAGCAGCGTCACGATGGCCTGACCGCTAAGGGTGCTCAGGTAATCGATCTGGAACAGCTTGAAGCGCAGGACATTATTACCCCGTACGCTGTCCATTATTGCAGCCATTAACTGGTTGATCAGCGCGCTGGCGGCTGGGAAACTATCCACGCGGATCCGACTTTTGGTCTGCTGATCGAAGATGATGTGGTACAGATCATCTCCGTCGTGCCAGATACGAAACTCGGCCCGCATCCGGTAATGACTAACAGGAGAACGAAACACCTCCGGCGCAGGCGCGGAAAATGGCGTCATCATCTTTTGCAGACGGACCACTTTTTCGTCCAGCTGAGCGTCGTACTGTTCTATCGGAAGGTGTTCGGGGGTCATGATGCGTCCTGAGTGAAAATAGATTACGCGGGGATTGTAGGGATTGTGCGCGTATTGTCCAGCCCCGACGTTTTGCGTTTTCTTATCTTAGCAGTCTGGACATCTATAACTACCTACAGGTAGCATCCACGCTCCGGTCCTGTGAGTTAAAAGGGAATCCAGTGAAAATCTGGGGCTGACGCGCAGCGGTAAGGAGAGTTGGAGTGATAGCGAAAGCAGACACTGCTGCAAGGCGGGAAGTCATCACTCCGGAAAATCTCCAAGCCCGAAGACCTGCCGGTATACGTCGCACTTGGCTCATATCATCGCGTGCTATTGATGGGGCCTGCGGCATCCTTCTTATATTGTGGATGCTTTTACAATGATAAAAAAAGCTTCGCTGATGACGGCGCTCTCCGTCACGGCATTTTCCGGCTGGGCGCAGGACAGCAATCCGGACACGTTGGTCATCACCGCAAACCGTTTTCAGCAACCGGTAAAAACGGTACTGGCGCCGGTCAGCATTGTCACCCGCCAGGATATCGATCGCTGGCAGTCAACCTCCTTAACCGATGTGATGCGTCGTCTGCCTGGGGTAGATATCTCACAGAGCGGCGGTATGGGGCAGACCTCCTCTCTCTTCATTCGCGGTACTAACTCCAGCCACGTGCTGATTCTGGTCGATGGCGTGCGTCTCAACCAGGCCGGCGTTAGCGGCTCGTCCGATCTCAGCCAGTTCCCGCTGGCGCTGGTGCAGCGTATTGAGTACATCCGTGGCCCGCGTTCAGCAGTGTACGGCTCCGACGCTATCGGTGGGGTGGTGAATATCATCACTACACGCGAGAAAATCGGCACGACGCTGTCGGCTGGCATCGGGTCGAAAGGCTACCAGAACTACGAAGCCAGCACGCAGCAGGATCTGGGCGACAGCACCCGCGTGACGCTGGCAGGTGACTACACCTATACCAAAGGCTTTGATATCGGCGCGGAAGGAAACACCGGCGGCCTGGCGCAGCCCGATCGCGACGGGTTTATGAGTAAAACGCTGTATGGCGCGCTGGAGCATAGCTTCTCTGAAGAGTGGAGCGGCTTCGTGCGCGGCTACGGCTATGACAACCGCACCGACTACGATGGCAGTGCTTACACGCCAGGCGTGCTGGTAGATACACGTCAGCTCTACAGCCAGACCTGGGACGCAGGGCTGCGCTTTAACCGCGATATCTTCCGCTCTCAGTTGCTGACCAGCTATGGCCACAGTAAGGATTTCAACTACGATCCGCACCTCGGCCGCTACGACTCCAGCGCCACGCTGGATGAGATCAAACAGTACAACGTACAGTGGGCAAATACCGTTGATGTCGGCCAGGGCAACATTGGCGCAGGTATCGACTGGCAGAAGCAGAGCACCGAACCGGGAACCAACTATGTCGAAGAGGGCTATGACCAGCGCAACACTGGCGTCTATCTGACCGGACTGCAGCAGCTGGGTGACTTTACGCTGGAAGGCGCGGTGCGTAGTGATGATAACTCGCAGTTTGGCCGTCACGGCACCTGGCAGAGCAGTGCGGGCTGGGAGTTTATTGAGGGCTATCGCTTCATCGCCTCCTACGGCACGGCGTATAAAGCACCTAACCTCGGCCAGCTCTATGGCTTCTATGGTAATGACGATCTCAACCCGGAAGAGAGCAAGCAGTGGGAAGGGGCCTTTGAAGGCCTGACGGCGGGCGTGAACTGGCGCGTCTCTGGCTACCGTAACGACGTAGATAACCTGATTGACTATGACGATCAGGCGATGAAGTACTATAACGTAGGCAAGGCACGTATCAAAGGCGTGGAAGCAACGGCATCCTTCGATACCGGCCCGCTGGAACACAGCCTGAGCTACGACTACGTCGATTCGCGTAATGCGCTTACTGACGAGCCGCTGGCACGCCGTGCGAAGCAGCAGGTGAAGTATCAGCTCGACTGGCAGATCTACGATCTGGACTGGAGCGTAACCTATCACTATCTGGGCACGCGCTACGATACGGACTACACCACCTATCAGACGGTGAAGATGGGCGGCGTCAGTTTATGGGATGCAGCTGTGTCGTATCCAATCACCTCACAGTTCACCGTTCGTGGTAAAATAGCTAACCTGTTCGATAAAGATTACGAGACAGTTTATGGCTACCATACTGCAGGACGAGAATACACCGTCTCTGGCAGCTACACCTTCTGATCCAAGGCCCACCGTGCTGGTGTTTGACTCCGGCGTCGGCGGGCTATCCGTCTATGATGAGATCCGGCATCTCCTGCCGGACCTCCATTATATCTATGCGTTTGATAACGTTGCTTTCCCCTACGGGGAGAAATCAGAGGCGTTTATCGTTGAGCGCGTGGTAGAGATTGTTACCGCCGTTCAGGCGCGCTATCCGCTCTCTCTGGCGGTGATTGCCTGTAATACTGCCAGCACCGTCTCGCTTCCTGCCCTGCGCGAGAAGTTCGGCTTCCCGGTGGTGGGCGTAGTGCCCGCCATTAAGCCTGCGGCACGCCTCACCGCCAACCGCGTCGTTGGCCTGTTGGCAACCCGCGGTACGGTAAAGCGTCCTTATACGCACGAGCTTATTCAGCGTTTTGCTAATGAGTGCCATTTTGAACTGCTGGGCTCGTCTGAACTGGTAGAGATAGCTGAGGCGAAGCTGCATGGTGAACCGGTCTCCCTCGACAGGCTGCGCCGTATTCTTCGCCCGTGGTTACGGATGGCGGAGCCGCCGGATACCGTTGTGCTTGGCTGTACCCATTTTCCGCTTCTTCATGAGGAGCTGCTGCAGGTGTTGCCGGAAGGAACCCGACTGGTGGATTCCGGGGCGGCGATTGCCCGCCGAACGGCATGGCTTCTTGAGCACGACGCGCCCGATGCGAAATCTTCCGATGAAAATATCGCATATTGCATGGACGTGACGCCGGAGACTGTACAGTTACTGCCCGTTTTACAGCGATACGGCTTTAAATCGCTCGAAAAACTGGCAATGGACAGCGGGTTTGCACAAAAAAGAGACGCTTGAAAGATTTTTTAAAATTAGGGGTTGTCAGCCCGGAATAACTCCCTATAATGCGCCACCACTGACACGGAACAACGGCGAATAAGCCGGCCGGTCAGCGAGGCGCCTCCGGGCACTTCGGCAGAGAAAAGCGAAAATAAACGCTTGACTCTGAATGAGGAAAGCGTAATATACGC